>JAMOBJ010000003.1:67642-191820 GCA_039908095.1 Nitrospirae bacterium YQR-1 | reverse complement strand
CTACATATTTTTACCGAATATGCCTTTTCTCCTCTGTTTTCAAACCCTTAGACGTTTTGACACTCGGAACTTCCGTTGTAAAATTATTGAATCTGGCAGAATTACGTAAACTGTCTGAAAAAGTAAATCAGGAGGTAAAAAAGATGCCTATAACGATTGATGTAAGAGAGAGTGCGCTTTTTAAGGAAGGGTTACTTGAGGGGAAACAGGAAGGGTTACTTGAGGGGAAACAGGAAGGGTTACTTGAGGGGCAGCGAAAAGGGTTACTTGAGGCTATTGAATTGGGACTTGAACTCAAATTTAGTATCGCGGGACTTGAGCTGATGAATATGGTTAGAGCTATAAATACTATAGATACATTAGAAGAGTTTAAAAATCTTATCAGAAAAGCCGGTTCAGTGGATGAATTAAAGGAGTTTTTGGGCAAAAACATATAAAACAATTAGGTGCTTATATCGGTAGAAGCAAGCACAGGCGGCTGGGAGCCGGCAACGCCTCTCCTTACAGGGGATTCCCCTTTAAGGGAGATGTCAAGGAGCTTTTGACTATAGCAAAAAGCAAAAGTATGTTCTTATTGAATTTATTAAAAAAGAAGAGATTGCCACAGCCCCTGCGGGGGTTCGCAATGACGGCATATAGCTGTTTTTACTGTGTTTTTTTATTCGTCATTGCCATGAGCGATAGCGACCAGGGGAATCCCCTTCAGGGGAGGGCAATCTCAACCACTAAAAATAATGAACTGAATTATGGTTTTCGCTATATACCGACAAAGTTAGACGAATGAAGGCTACTTGGTATTACCAATTATACACAATAACGGATATAGAGCGCAAGTGGAGCAGGTTTCTAAAAGAAACCTTGATATTTTTTTATACCTGAGGCCTTATCTTTAAGCGACTACGCACTGTTCTTTTTTTTACCTACTCTTTTTGCCTACTACAAACGCAAAAGAACCCTTTATTTTTATACTGGATTATGGTTATAATGAATCATTATATACAAACACTTCACTATTATTATTTCATGGGAGTGGTCTAATTCCTTATTTTTTTGGAAGGAGGTTTATAATGGTTAATGAAAAAATTCTTCCTAAAATATCATGGATACCCATTTGCATTTTCATCTGTATCTCGGTAATTATCTGCGTAACCGGCTACCTTACATATAGCAAACAAAAGGAACACTTAATTAAGCATATTACAGATGACTTATCAGCCATAGGCACTCTGAAAACCAATCAGATAATAAAATGGAAAAAAGAACGTTATAGGGATGCACTGGCTATCAAAGAGAGTGCAATATTTGCTTCCTATGTAAGCCAATATCTAAAGAACAGGAACTCGGAATTGCATAACGCCACACTCAAATCACGATTACTGTCCATTAGAAATGTAAACATGTATTTAAGAGTAATACTTACCGGCAAGGACGGCTCTGTCGTTCTTTCTACAGAAACCGGCAAGCTCCTTGATAAGTTTTCAAAGTCTCTTATTGATAAAGCTATAAGCACAAAAGATATTGTATTTTCCGACCTTTATATGAACTTAGACAATGCCGTTAGATTGACTGTTGCAGTGCCTGTTTTACTAAAAGATTTTACTAACCATGATTTACCGCCGGAAGTGACAGGCACAATTTTATTAGACATTGATCCAAATGAAGAGCTGTTCCCATTAATCCAGACATGGCCAACGCCTAGTGATAGCGCCGAAACACTTTTGATACGCCGTGAAGGTAATGACGTAGTCTATCTGAATGAGCTGCGACACAAAAAAGGCACAGCCTTAGTGTTTAGACTCCCTATTGATGAAAAGACAATGCTGCCTGCAGCAATGGCGGTGTTAGGTCAAAAAGGTCTGGTGGAAGGTTTTGATTATAGGGGGCATAGGGTTATTGCCTCTATTATGCCGGTACCGGATACTCCATGGTTTATTGTTTCTAAGGTGGATACAGACGAAATATATCAACCGATAAGGGAATTTTCGATTCTGCTTGGTTTTATTGTTATTTTGTTAATAGCATTAACTCTTACCGGCATCTCTGCTTTATGGTACAGGAGAAACGCTAATATTATAGCAAAACTTTATGAAAGCAACGAGCTGTTTCGCAGGGTTTTTGAAGACGGTCCGATAGGAATAAGTCTTTCGGAGACTAATTATAAATTCGTTAATGCCAATAAAAAATTTTGTGATATACTTGAGTATTCCTTAGACGAATTAAAAAATATGACATTTCTTGACTTTACTCACCCTCGCTATATTGCAAGAGATACGGAACTTGTAAAACAACTCTACAGGCAGGAAATACCCTCATTTACAGTCGAAAAGCAATATATTACTAAACCAGGAAATGTGATATGGGCCAACTTAACCTTATCTGTTATAAAAGGCAGCGATGGAAAAGTACTATACGGTTTAGCAATGATTCAAGACATTACCGGCGCTAAAAAAATGCAGCAGGAGCTAGTCCGCACAAACCGCCTTTATGCGGCTTTAAGCCAGGTAAATCAATGTATAGTAAGGACAAAAAATAAAACTGTGCTTCTTAAAATGATATGCCAAATCTGTGTAAAATATGGGATGTTTAAAGCAGTATGGATAGGGATTATTGATAAAGATACACTTTCATTGAATCCGGTAGCGTCTGCCGGTGTAGAAAAAGAGTGTTTAAGCGAACTGGCAGGGGTATCTGTATCAGAAATAGTATTAAGAGACGGTAAGTACCTCATAAATAATGACTTGAGAATAAAGCCGGCTCAAACATACAATGCAAATAATGCCAACTATCGTTCTTACGCCGTCTTTCCAATAATAATGAAGGAGAAGGTTATCGGCGTACTGACGATATACTCGTCTGAAAAGAATTTCTTCATGGAACCGGAAATAACACTTATAGAGGAAATTGTACTTGATCTATCTTATGCATTGGAGACGATAGAGAATGAACAATCTAAACGAATAATTGAACTGGCTTTCAGGGAAAGTGAAAAGAAGTACCGGCAAATAGTAGAACTGGCGCAGGAGGGGATTTGGGTTATTGATAAAGATTCAGTTACAACATTTGTCAATCAAAAAATGGCTGATATGTTAGGATATACCGTTGATGAGATGACAGGCACTGAATTGTTCAGGTTTATGGATATCCGGGGGATCGAAATAACTAAACGAAATATACAAAGGCGCAAGGAAGGCATTACAGAGCAACACGACTTTGAATTTACCAGAAAGGATGGAAAAAGAATTTATACTATACTCTCAGCGTCGCCGATTATGGATGAAAACGGCAAATATGAAGGCGCTATCGCATTGGTTAATGACATTACAGAGAGAAAACACAAAGACCGCCTTCTTTTTTTACGTGACCGAATGGCGAAAATGGGCGAGATGTTAAGCCTGATAGCCCATCAGTGGAAGCAGCCGATAGCAGCATTAGGAGCCGCTGTCAACAGGTTTGAGCTTGACTCAATGTTAGATTCTTTATCTAAAAAAACTGTGTCTGAATTTCTTAGTAAAATTAAGTTTCAGATTGCACACCTGTCACAAACAATTAATGACTTTAGCAACTTTTTCAAGCCGGAAGTAGGCAAACAAAAATCTGACATGAATAGCATTATTGGGAAAACCCTCAGAATAATTGGATCTCAGTTTCAGGCTGGTGGTATTGACATAGAAGTTAATTATCAATCGGATATCGAGTTGGAAACTCATGCAAATGAACTTGTTCATGTATTTTTAAGCATTCTTGTCAACTCAAAAGATGCAATAGACGGCAGGAGGGTGGATAACCCAAAGGTGACAATTAATGTTTATCAGGAAGATGGTTATGCGGTTACAGAGATTTCAGATAACGGAGGCGGAATCCCCTCAGAGATATTAGATCAAATTTTCTTTCCATATTTTTCTACTAAGGAGGAGCTTAATGGTACCGGCCTTGGCCTGTATATGGCCAGGATGATTGTTGAGGAGCACTGTAACGGCACAATCAGTGCCGGCAACAGGAAGCACGGAGCAGTTTTTACTATAAAGATTCCAGTAAATATTTTATAATAAAAGATGGAAAGCACTGTCGCAGAATTAATGCAATATGCTAAAGAACTTACGGTTCTGTACGTTGAGGATAACAACAGCATAAGGGAGGACATGACTTATGTCCTTGGCAGATTTTTCAGTTTAGTTACAACTGCCACAAACGGTAAGGATGCTGTGGATATGTACCAGCTGCAAAAGTACGATCTGATAATAAGCGACATTCGGATGCCTGTAATGGATGGCATTGAAATGACAAAAGAGATAAAAAAGATTAATAAGGAGCAGGTAATAATTATAACCTCCGCACACGATGAGGCGCGGTATCTGTTGGATTTAACAAATCTGGGAATAGATAAATTCGTAATGAAACCCATTGATAACAAAACATTTTTGAAGACCGTTGCCCAGAGTTGCCGGCACATCACATATGAAAGGGAAATTCAGAGATACAAAACAAACACAGAGGCAATTTTCAGAAGCGTTGGCGAGGCTATAATAACCGTTGATAATGATATGAAAATAATAAATGCCAATAATGCAGTAAAAACTATTTGCGGCAAGGTCCCTGAAAATATTATCGGCAATGATTTTAATTCAGTTTTTTCAACATGTACTAATAGCTGCTGTGAAACCCTGGCTGAGACAATGCGAGATGGAGAACCTTCAAAAAAAAGCCGGCTGGAATGTTGCCAGTCACATAAGACTTCCGTGGTAAACGTGACGACTTATCCTTTACTTGGCAACAACGGCAAGCACTACGGTGCAGTGATGGTAATCAGAGACGACACCTATACATCAATGCTGGAGACCGAACTAAAGCAAAGGAGGGAGTATCACAAATTAGTCGGCAAAAGTGAGGCTATGCAAAAGGTCTATTCCCTGATACAGAGTCTTGCAGTTGTAAAGACCACAGTTGTCATAACGGGTGAAAGCGGTACAGGGAAAGAACTGGTTGCAGAGGCGATTCACTATACCGGAGAGCGCGGCGGCAAACCGCTGGTTAAAGTAAATTGTAGCGCACTGTCTGAGGGACTGCTTGAAAGTGAATTATTCGGACATGTCAAAGGGGCCTTTACAGGAGCTTTAAAGGACAAAACCGGAAGATTTCAAATGGCGGAGGGGGGTACGATTTTTCTTGATGAAATCGGCGATATGTCTCTGAATACTCAACTGCGATTATTGCGTGTGCTGCAGGAATTTGAATTTGAGCGTGTGGGAGATTCCATCCCCGTCAAGTCAGACGTAAGAGTGCTGGCGGCTACTAATCAGGACCTTAAGCGGAAGGTTGTCAAAGGAGAGTTCAGGGAGGACTTATACTACAGAATAAACGTTATGGAGCTTCATATTCCGCCACTTCGGGAAAGATTATCAGACATACACTCACTGGTAAGCCATTTTTTAGATAAATTCAATCTGAGATTCAAAAAGAACATACAAAACGTATCAGCCGATGTTATGAAGCGCTTTATGGGCCACCGATGGGCAGGGAATGTGCGGGAACTGGAACATGCTATGGAACATGCCTTTGTCCTGTGTGATAAGCCCGTAATTACAGTTGATGATTTACCGGCGAATTTTAAAGAACGAGCAGAGATAATAGAAAATACACCGGAGGGCTTTTTATTACCGGATGAGCGCAATAAGATTATCCAGGCCTTAGAACAATCCCGATGGAAAAAGAATAAAGCAGCGGAATTGTTGGGTGTCAGTAGAGTTACTCTCTATGAGAAAATGAAAAAGCACAATATAAAGTAAAAGTGGTATGACTGCAACTTATAGATACTATGAAAGAAAGAGATAGCCCGCTAAAAGTGGTTTTTGGGCAGAAATTTCAGATTACAGCAGACTATCCATTAATTAGACGCTTACAGATAAACATCGCATGTTAATAAATTTCTCCCACCTTGTTTTGACTGATAGAGAAGCTTGTCAACATGGCTTAAAAATATTTCAGGTAAAATGTCAAGAGTAGGGCTTACTTTGGAGCACCCTGCGCTTATGGTAATATAACTGGAGACTTTTGAGAATTCATGGGGTATTTTCAATGCCTCTATTGAAACTCTTATTTGATTGCCTATTTGTACTACACCATCTATGCCGGTTTCCGGAAGCAAACAGACAAACTCCTCTCCACCATATCGTGCCACTAAATCTGTTGGGCGTTTTAGACATGCTTGCAACGTATCGGCTACTTTTCTAAGGCTTATATCTCCCTGTATATGTCCATAGTGGTCATTGTAAAGTTTAAAATAATCAATATCTATAAGCATTAACGACAAAGCAGAATTTATTCTTACCGCCCTGGTCCACTCCCTTCGATATGAATCGTCGAAAGTTCTCCTATTCGGAATTGCAGTTAAGGCGTCTATTGTAGCCAGTTTAGACAAAATGTCCCTTTGTTTTTTCAACTCAAGGTGGTTCTTCACGCGTAATTTCACTATTGATGGATTAAAGGGCTTAGTGATATAATCCACGGCACCGATGTTTAATCCATATGATTCATCTATATCGCCATCCATGGCCGTTATGAATATTATTGGTATAGATGCAAGATGTTCATCTTCACGAATTGTCTTATATACTTCATATCCATTTATCTCCGGCATAATAATATCCAAAAGAATTAAGTCTGGGACTATTAGCGATGTCATTTCTATGGCTTGATTTCCGCCGGTTGCATAGTATGTCAGATAATCCTCCTGTAACAGTTCGTTCAATATCTTTATATTCATCGGCATATCATCTACAATCAAAATCTTCTGTTTATCTGAATCCATGGTTATTCTCCCTTCACTGAAACAAATTTAAACTTGCTGAAAATTTGTTGCAATACAGAAAGAGCCGCAGCATAGTTTAGATTTGATATATTTTCCTGTAACTTATTTACCGTCTCCGCCTCTGATACACTCTCTATAGTGCTCTTTATACTTTCAAAATATGTCACCGTATGCAAGGCGTTTTCATTTAGAAGCTTATTTAGTTTAAAGTATATGCTTTTTAAAGAATTTACATCTAAAGGTTCTTCATCACTTTTCGAACCAGACTTGTCTTTCTTAAAATTCTCAAACATGTCAACCGAGCTGTAGAGGCGTCTTAGCTTTGTCTGAAGTCTGTCCAGATTTACCGGTGTTTCCTCCGATAAGGCACTTTCTATGCTTACTATTTCATTATAGATTTCAACAGCCGACATGTTGGCGGACATTCCCTTTAGACCATGAAGCAAGTGCTTAGCCCTCTCGTAGTTCTTTGCAGTGATTGCATCCATTATATCATCCATTATAGTTTCAGAGCTGTTCCTAAATTCCGTTAGAATATTTTCAAGTAGTTTTGTGTTATAGTTGAGCCTCCTCAACAATGCCTTAACATCTATTCCCTCAAATTCATACGGGAAATATATATCGTCAGCCGACAATACTTCGCTCCTGCTGACTTTAGTCTTTAACCACTTACTGAGTTTATCATAAAACGCTTCATTATCTATAGGTTTTGATATATAGTCATTCATACCGGCATCAAAATATCTCTCTATCTCCTCCTTCATCGCATGGGCTGTCATTGCGATAATTGGGAGTTCGTCTTTGGAGAGTTTTTTTCTAATTTGTTCTGTTGCCTGAAATCCATCCATCTCCGGCATATGTATGTCCATTAAAACAATATCGTAAACATCTCCTCGTTCAACTATTTTTGATACAGCTATTAAGCCATTGTTGGCAAATTCAACATTCACACCGGATTGTTCCAATAATTCCCCTGCAATCTGCCTGTTTATCGGATGATCTTCCACAACTAACACCCTGGCACCTTTGAAGTCTTCAACCTTGCGTAATTCCATCTCGAGTTTCTTAGAGGATAATGGTTTAAATCTGCCAAACACTTCAAGTATGGCGTTAAACAACTGTGAGGGGTGAATAGGTTTATTGAGGCATACGTCAACTCCCAGTTCTCCGGCAGATTGTCTCAGCTCTTCGCTGTCATATGCAGTCACCATAATTATAATAGGAATATTAATAATATCGGTATCGTTCCTTATACATTTTATAGTCTCTAAGCCATTCATACCAGGCATTTTGAAATCCATTAAAGTCAATTTATATTGATCCTCCTGTGGTGCTTTCGATACCCGTTTTATCTCATCAATTGCCGACTCTCCGGAATCCACTGCCGTTACACTAAAAGTGAAAGCCTCTAAAATAGAACTCAAAATATCTCTTGAAGTTTTATTATCGTCCACAACCAATGCTCTTAACTTATATAAATCATCTGGAACTGCATAACGCTCTACACTACATGGTTTCCGGCAGCCTAATATTACTGTGAAAGTAAATTTACTTCCTTTACCGTACTCACTCGTTACAGTTATGTCACCATTCATTTTTTTCACCATATTGTCACAGATTGCTAATCCCAGTCCTGTTCCACCATAGACTCTGGTAGTAGAAGCATCCAGTTGGGTAAAAGGTTTGAATAAAGATGATAGTTGTTCCTGTTTAATTCCTATGCCGGTATCGCTTATTGAAAACTCTAATACAACCTCAGTCTCTGTTACAGTCAAAGCCTTTACCGAGAGGATTATCTCTCCTTTTTCTGTGAACTTAACAGCATTGTTCAGCAAATTCGTAACTATCTGTCCCAACCTTAAAGGGTCTCCTATCAAGTGTTTTGGTACATTGTCCTGGAGAAAATAAATGAGTTCGATTCCCTTTTCTTCCGCCTTTAAGGTATGAACGGCAGCGATATCATTTAAAAGGTCGTCAAGGTTGAAATCTATTGATTCTATTTCAAGTTTGTTTGACTCTATCTTGGAAATATCGAGGACATCGTTTATTATTCCCAAAAGTGATTTAGCTGAAAGTAACAGCTTATTAAGGTAATCCCGCTGTTTTGTTGTTAAATCAGTCTTTAAGGTAAGGGATGATAATCCGATAATTGCATTCATTGGAGTCCTTATCTCATGGCTTATGTTAGCAATGAATTCACTCTTTGCCCTGTTGGCCGCCTCAGCTTCTTTACGGGCTGCGTCCTGTGCCGCCTCTATTCTTTTACGTTCCGATATGTCGCTTGAAAACATAATAATATATTTTTTGTCTTTAATTTCCAGCAAGACTGCTGTAAATTCGACGGGGAAACTGCTTCCATTTTTTCTTATGTTTTTTGTTTCACCCTTTAATTGCTCTCCAGATATTACGCTGCCTATGCTCTCTCTAACAAAATAGGCTCTATCGGTAGAGTTAAGATCATAGATGGATATCTGTTGGAGTTCTTCTATAGTATAACCATACATTTCCGAAGCAGCTCTGTTTGCCTTAATTATTGCTCCGGCACTTTGCCCCTCTGCCTCGCACAGCAATATAGACTCCACGGCATTTTCAAAAAACAACTTGTATTGTTCCTCTATATCGTGTTCCAGTTTCTTTTTCGATTCTAACAAGTCTGCCGTCATTTCGTTAAACGTCTCCGATAAAAAGCCAATCTCATCACTTGAACTAATGTCTGCAATTGCAGAGGTGTCACCTTCTTTTATTCTCATTGCAACGACTGTAAGATTTGTAATAGGTTTGGTAATTGAACGGGCACTGTAAAAAGAGATCGTAAGTACAAGGACAATTGTAATACCGGCAACTCCTATAAAGAGATTGCGCAGCTTAAAAAGCGGGGAAAGTGCCTCATCTCCATCTACTTTCACTACCAGCCCCCAGTTAGTCTTCCCAATAGACTTTGTTACAGCTGTAACTACCTTCCCTCTGTAATCTATCACATCATACAGGGTATTTTCTTTTTTCATCAACGCCTGAACAACCGGACTATCTATTTTACTCATATGAGTAGTTTTTCTCAATACCGAGTTTTCATCGAATCTCAGAGGGACAATAAAAAGGGCGTCTCCATTTTCATCAATCTTTGCGAGGATAGATTCCCCTGTTTTTCCCAATCCGGCATAATCACGGGTAATTTCTATAATTGGCTTAAATGTGGTTTCAACAACCAATATCCCTATCAGCCTCTTTTCATGCACTAACGGACATGAAAGGTAATTGACAACTTTAACCTCATCTCTAAGAGAAAAAACATCCATCGAATAGCCTTTCATTCCCCTGATAAAGTACTCTTCTTTGGAAAAATCCATACTGAGTAGCGAATCGTTTGTCGAGGCGGCCACCTTTCCGTCTTTATTCAATATGTGGATGTCTTCTATGTCCTTTATGACTGCCTTAGCATTTGATATAACAGTGACAACTATTTCCAGTTGTTGTCTATCGCCGGTTTTTAAATAATTCTCAAGTGCTGCACGCATCGGAGGTCTGCTTGTAATTAGATCCATTCTCTCGATATTCATTTCCAGCTTGCTTTCAATTCTCTGTTTCTGAACCGTTGCAGTCGATTCAAGGCTGTCAATAATATGTTGTTTTAATACTATTCCGGCGATATGATAAGCGGCAACGCTAATTGTAAAAATTGGTAATAATGCTATGAACAACAGAATAATAGTAGTTTTTGGATATATCTTCATTTTCTCACATTATTTACTATAGTAGCCCCCATTGTCAAGACCGCTTTTAAAATGTATCATCGTTCCGTCTCTTTTCTATACGCAGCAGCTAACCGATTTGTGATTAACCTTTCTTTGTTAAAGACTCTGCCGTCAGCCTTGCCAACCGGCATTACTTCCATTATTGTGTTTGTTAAGAATACCTCATCAGCACGGTAGAGGGTGGCAGGAAAGAATTCTCCTTCATAGACGGTGATACTTAGCTCCTGTGCTATATCTGTGACGACCTTACGGGTGATGCCGTCAAGAATTCCGCACTCAAGCGATGGAGTGTAGAGAGCACTGCCTTTAACAAAAAAAATGTTGGAAACACTGCACTCGGTTATGTGACCTGAGCTGTTAAGTAAGAGTATCTCACCAGCGCTGCTTTGTTTAGACTCGATTTTGGCAAGTATATTCGGTAGAAAGTTAATGGATTTTATTTGTGTAAGGGTTTTCCACGCCGGGCACTCAATGGGACTTCTCCTCACTGATGCAGTCACTATTTCCATTCCGTCTCTGTAGTATGAATCAGGGTATGGTTTAAAAGTGTGGGCGTAGATAAAGATAGTGGGCTTTGGGCAGACAACCGGATCAAGGCCTGGAGGGCCGGCTCCTCTTGTCACTGTCACCCTGATTGTGGAATCACTGAGGGCGTTTAATTCGATAGTTTTATAAATAAGTGCTTCCAATTCTTCTGTAGAAATACTTAAATTCATGCTTAAGAGGCTGACAGCCCTGTTAAACCTCTTTAAATGTTCATCCGCCTTAAAAACAATTCCGCCGTATGAGCGTAATGTCTCAAAAAAACCGTCACCATAGAGCAGCCCGTGGTCAAAAACGGACACTTTGGCCTCCTCAACCGGCATAAACTCCCCGTTTAGATAAACTATCACAACAGCACTATGTTAGCATAGTTGAGGCGCAGGGGGCAAATGACGAGAAACATGATGAGGGGTTTGCCTTAACCTCTTACAAATTTATCAACAAGAAAATCTTTTAACTTAGCAGAGGCCACAGCTCTGTGGCTTATTGTGTTTTTTATCTCATCACCAAGCTCTGCAAAAGTTTTGTCATAGCCGTTAGGTATAAACACAGGGTCATAGCCAAAACCAAGGGTGCCACGTGGTGAGTCAATTATTTTTCCGTTAACCTCACCCATAAAAAATGTCTCCCGCCCCCCGTCTATAAAACAAAAGGCAGACACATATTTAGCGTTTCTTTTGTGCTGCGGCACATCTTTAAGAAGTTGCAGCAGTTTAACGATGTTGTCGGCATCTGTGGCATTTTTAGCTTTCAGTAAGTCGGCAAACCTTGCCGAGTGAACACCCGGCGCACCGTCCAGTGCTTCAACTTCAAGGCCGGAATCCTCTGAAACCACATAAGTGGCTGACTGCTTATACACATACAGGGCCTTAATCAACGCATTATCCTTGTAGTCATTGCCGTCCTCAACTACGGAAGACAGGTCAACCCCGCCGATAAATTCTATAGACGTGCTCTTAAAAAGCGCATTTATTTCTCGTATTTTTCCTCTATTATTGGTAGCAAGATATATCTTCATGCGGATAGTGCCTCTTTTTGCATCTCCACCAACTCCCCTATTCCCTTAGAAGCCAGGGCAATAAGAATGTCCATAGTCTGCCTGCTAAAGGGATGGCCCTCTGCCGTCCCCTGAATTTCAACAAATTTCCCTGTCCCTGTCATTACAACATTCATATCAACATCGGCGGTGCTATCCTCACTATAGCTTAAGTCAAGCATCGGTTTACCTTCTACAACCCCCACGCTTACTGCGGCAAGGTAGTCTCTAAGCACAGACTTGAGAATTATCCCGTTTTCTTTGGCAAACCTTAGCGCCTCAGCCAGGGCGACATAGGCTCCGGTTATGGCGGCGGTACGAGTGCCCCCGTCTGCCTGCAAAACATCGCAATCTATAAGAATTGTTCTCTCGCCCAGTGATTTTAAATCAACTACCGAGCGAAGAGCCCTCCCTATGAGACGCTGGATTTCCTGAGTCCGCCCGCTTTGTTTACCCCCGCGGGCCTCTCTTTGCATTCGCTGGTTGGTTGACCTAGGCAACATGCCGTATTCGGCAGTTATCCAGCCCTTGCCCTTGTCCTTTAAAAACGGCGGTACCGTGTCCTCTATTGTTACAGTACAGATTACTCTGGTATCGCCGGCGCTGATTAGTACGGAGCCCTCGGCATGTTTCATAACTCCCAAGTCCATCTTAACTGCTCTTAGCTCATTGTCTGCTCTGCCATCAACTCTCATAGTATAATTATTCCTGTCAGTGTAAATGAGTTAAACGGCTACTGCCGTTTCAAGGGAGGCTACCTCGATTTTGGTTATATCCTCTATGGGGTCCTCCAGAAATCGCTTACCGATATTTTGGAATCTCTCAGGACTGTCCGTTACGTAATACTTCCTGTAAGTACCGTCTGTGCTTTTTTTGAGAATATCCATCTCTGAAAGCAGTGCTTTGACATTTACAGACTTCTCTATGGCTGAATCTATCAATGTGACCCCTTCACCCATCACTTTTCTTATAACATTTTTCAAAAGCGGATAGTGTGTGCAGCCCAGCACAAGTGTATCTATCAGGGACTCCTTCAGGTCGGCAAGATACCTGGTGGCTACCAACAGAGTAACATCCGTGTCAAGCCACCCCTCCTCAACAAGCGGAACAAAGAGCGGGCAGGGACGCTCAAATACGACTATGGAGTCGTCAATTTGCTGTATAGCCCTCCTGTAAGCACCACTTTTTATTGTGGTCTCTGTGCCGATTACACCAATTCGGTTGTTTCCGGTGGCACTGACCGCTGCCCCGGCTCCTGAGTCTATAACGCCCAAAACAGGGATATCAAACGTCTGTTTTATTATGTCAAGACTGATTGCCGAGGCCGTATTGCACGCTATTATCAGAAGCTTGATGCCGTTTTCTATCAGGAAAGAACTGTTTTCCAGGGAATACTTTGTTACAGTTTCAGGAGACCGTATCCCGTAAGGCACTCTTGCCGTGTCACCTAAGTATATGGTACTTTCGTTAGGGAGCAGAGCATGTATCGCCTTTAACACTGTAAGGCCGCCCACCCCTGAGTCGAATATACCGATAGGTTTATCAGCCACACTTTTATGTTTCATTAAATTTTACCTCTTGTGTCAACATTTTTTTCAATGGATACTTTATATAACAATGGCCTCCCAGAGTTTCCTCCTCCTTGCCGTTGATAAGTAAAAACACATCGTCCGCCTCTATGTTACTTGTTATTGTATCATATATACTCTTTAATAAAAGAAACTCTATTGCCGCATCTCCCCTGAAGTTTCTCTTTAATTCCAGCGATATGTCAACATACAATATTCTGTCAATACCGTAGTACATACCCAGAAGCTTAGCACCATCGGGCACTGCATCTTTGACTGTGATATGCTCACCACTTAGAAGCTCAGACACTGCCGCCTCCGCCGTCTTCAGAGAGTCAAAGTACTTCTTTGTCTTAACTGAGACGCTCTCCAATTCCATGCCGTTACGATAGACAACCGTTACGGTCGACTCCTCCCCTATTACCTTACCCTGCTCTACCTCCTTAAGTGCAAACACGCTTTGTAATTGAGTGGGGGTATCCCCTCGGGACATAAGAAAATACCCGACTCCAATCCCAACCATTACAAAGATGGGTATCAACAATAAAAATATCGTACTACCTCTTCGCATATGACGCCAAAGCCTTGTAAACAGCCTCTGAGATGGATTTTAAGGTACTCGCATTATATAAAAAATCACTACTTTGCGGAATCTCAATCAAAACTGCCGGAGCAGCTACAGAGTTAAGGAGCAGCAGCGGCATCTCTCTGTGGTAAACCTCAACATCGGTAAAGGTCTCCCTCAGCGATGTTTCAACAGCCTCTGCAAGTCCCAGACTTCTTTCTAAATAAGCAGCTTGAGCCATATCGGTCCTGTAGCGTAATGAAAGTGTTTGTGAACCGGCAGGCAATGTTGTTCTATAAACAGAGAAAAACCTGCCCTCAGATACGTGCAAAGATATAAATACACTTATACGCCTCTTTGACGCCTCTGTTATGCGGCTGTTCAAACTCATATAGGAATCGTCTTTTCTGAGTAAAACAGCTTTAGCCGACCGTGTGTTTATCATTTTTGAGAGTTCATTAGCCAAAGAAAGCGTAAGGACACTCTCTTTTGTGTTCCCAACCGGTAATCCTATATCATTGCCGCCATGCCCGGCATCTATAACAATCGTAAGCTGTTTTAACTCCTTACTTTCCGCAGGGACTGTTTGCTCCGGTTTCTTGTAGTCTGTGACAAAGGCATCAACCACAACTCTGTAGGGGCCTGAGAGTTTTATCACTTTTATGTTTTCGAGATTCACAACATTCAAATATATATTGTTCTCCCTGCTGGAGAATTTAATATTTTCCGGTAATTTAGGTGGTGCTATTGTAAAGGAATCCGGAAGCGATACTTTTATGACACTATAAGAGGCCATAACCTTTGCCTGATTGAGCCACGACTCATCAGGCAGTTCAAAAACAAAGCGGATGTATCCTGCTTGCTCGCTGTAGCGCACAGAAACACTACTACTTTCCATCGCCACAGCAACCAAAGACCATAAAACCGCTGCCACCATAACAAGCGCAGAAGAAAGCACATGCCTCTTTTTCACAACCCAGACATTATAACATACAAAATGTACGTTTACTAAAAAGTATTTTTTAAAAAAAATAATATCAACCATATCTTACTAGTGTATTATAATTTTACATAAAAAATATGTTATAATTAACGGGTAGGAGCTTATGGCTTCCGGTTATGGTTTTATGCAGGAGGGTTTGATTGAAAAAACGTATTTCTGCCGATGATTTGAGAGTGGGGATGTTCCTTGACGGATTAGATACAAACTGGTTAAAGACCCCGTTTGTGAAAAACCGCTTTGAAATAACAAGCAGCGAACAAATAAAGAAAATAAAAGATGCAGATATTGCATTTGTTTTTATAGATACAGACAGAGGCCTTGACGTCATGCCAACTCCTGAGGCGGTGAAAAGTAAGGCTGCAACTCCTGAGGTGGTGATAAGTAAAACTGTGGTTACTGATTCTGTTGATAAGATGCCTCCTCCGGTGCAATCCACAGAGAGCCCTGCCGTAATAACCAGAAAAGCACCGTCACGGGTTGAGCCGACATTTGAGGAATATATAAAAAAGAAAGAGGAGCTATTTTCAATAGAGCGAACAAGTATAGTCAACGGTAGTTATGTGGATTTTTCACTATTTGGAAAATCCAATATGAATATAGACCCTGTCTTAGAGTACAAGGGTAAGGAGATAGCGGTAAATGAAGAGGTGTTTGTCAACTACTGCGAATTAATGATAACGCCTACGGATATACCCCGGTATAAATCATACATCAGGGGGGCGGCCTCGGCCCCGGGAGGTTCGCAAGAGGCTAGAAATATCCTTGTAAAGGAAAGTGCCAAAATTTGCTTAAAAGAACTTTTCAATAATCCCAAAAGCGATGAAAAAGTGCAGGAGAGCAAAGAGGTAACAGAAGGTATCATACATGCCATATTAGACAGTAAAGGCCTGATAACTAATCTGCTTACGATAAACAAAAAAGACTTCTATACATACTCCCACTCTGTAAACCTAAGTGTGCTGGCTGTTGCTACCGCCGTGTCATCAGGGGTAACTTCTGAAGGAGAGCTCTTTGCCCTGGGCATGGGCTGTCTGTTGCACGACATAGGAAAGACCACTATCCCTCCGGAGATTATGGCCAAGCCCTTTGGTAAATTAAGTAAATTTGAGCTGGATATTTTCAGGGAACATGTTTCGGAGGGTTATAATATATTAAAGCTGTACAAAGGGATACCGGAGGCAACATCATATCCTCTTTTAGAACATCATGAAAAGGTATCCGGAAAGGGTTATCCAAACGGGCTCACTGGTGCTAATATGCACACGTCGGGGAAAATAGCCGCAATTGTTGACTTCTACGATATTCTGACAACCTCGCATCCTGGATATAAGGGGATGTCCGCCTTTGAAGCTCTGTCTCATCTACGTTCTCTCAGCGCCGATTATGACCCTGATGTGCTAAAGGAATTTATTAAGATTCTGGGTAAAACCACCCTATAGCAGCTTTCTGCTATAGGACGCTCATAAGAAACGTGTAAGCGTCAAGTTAACCCCATCTACTAAAAAATAGTCATTGGACTGTGGATATATGTGTATCTCATATACCGAAACATAAAAAATGGGAAAAAAAGAAACATATTTAGTTGACGCAACAGCATTTTTGTATCGTGCTTTTCATGCCGTAAGGGTGCTCAGTTCACCAACAGGTTTTCCAACAAACGCTATATACGGGCTGACCACAATGATGTTTAAGCTGATAAATGAAAAAAAGCCTCATGCAATGGCGTTAATTTTTGACTCTAAAGAGAAAACCCATAGACATAAGATATATGAAGCATACAAGGCCCACAGACCCGCACCGCCTGTGGATTTTATCAGACAGATTGAACCAGCCGTGAAAATAATTGAAGCTCTTGGCATTAAAACAATAGCCATAGCCGGCTTTGAGGCCGATGATATAATGGCCGCTATTGCCCTGAAATTTGCCGGTGGCGGCAGTACAGTCTATATCGTATCGGGGGATAAGGATATGATGCAGATGTTAGGGCCGGATATTAAAATATTTGATCCCGTTAAAAATGTGATAATAGATGCCGATTATGTGCAGAAGCGGTTTTCCCTTCCACCTGACCGGCTCCATGAGCTTATGGCGCTAACCGGTGATGAGTCAGACGGTGTGCCGGGGGTTAAGGGCATAGGGGAGAAAACTGCTGTTGAAATATTGAAAGATTACGGCTCTCTGGATGAGCTGTTAAGTTACCCGGGAAAAATAAAAAATGAACGGATTAGAAAACTTATCGGCGACAATGTTGAAACCATCCGGTTAAGCGACACTTTAGTCAAATTAGAGACCAACGTGCCCTTTAATATGTTATATGAGGATATTGTCTTAAAAGAGCCCTCATGGGATGCCCTCAGAGAGCAGTTTCTGGAATATGGTTTTTCTTCTCTTTTAAAACTCATTCCAGCTGCCGTGGCGGCGAAGGACAAAAAAGTCTCAGAGACAGCGGTTTCAGAGATAACCTCAACTGCGGAATTATCAAAAACACTGCAGCTGCACCAGTGCCCTGGGATAATCGCAATAAAGAGCTACAGTAAGGCAACTGAGGGGATTTTCCCTCACAGAGGGATTTATTTTTCCTTTGACGGACGCAGTACCTGTCACGTGCCGCTAAATGACGATAAGGAGGCTGGGTTAGCACTTTTTTCTGAGATTTTCCTTAATAAGGATATTCAAAAGGTTTCCTGCGGCTTTAAAGAAGAGCTCCACGCTCATGGCTGCTCCGGTAATATTGAAAATATTCATGACGTCATGACAGCCGCCTACATATTAAACCCAAACAAGGTAAATCTGCAATTAAAAGATTTGGTCATGGAACATCTCCCGGCTTTTTATAAAGCCGGTGAGGCGGATGACACGGCGCCGGTGTTAATATTTAAACTTCATGAGCTCCTTAGTGATAAGCTAAAAAAAGCAAATCTCAACGATTTGTACGAAAACGTGGAAATGGCGCTTTTACCGGTTCTTTACGATATGGAAAAAACAGGGGTCAAGCTCAACAGGGAAAAGGTGAAAGAGCTTTCCGTCAGATATGAAGAGGAGATAAAAACTGTTACAAGGCGAATATTCTTTATAGCCGGCTGCGAGTTTAACATAAACTCTCCTAAGCAGCTTCAGGAGATACTTTTTGATAAACTCAAACTCTCTCCCGGCAAAAAGATAAAAACCGGTTATTCAACCGACACAGCCGTGCTGGAGTCCCTCATGAGTAAACATGAGCTTCCGGGTGAAATCATCCTCTATCGTAATCTCAGTAAAATGAAAAACACTTATCTGGATACACTGCCTGGATTTATAAACTCAAAAACCGGGCGGATTCACACAACTTTTAACCAGTGCGCTACGGCAACGGGCAGATTAAGCTCCACTGCTCCAAACCTTCAGAACATTCCCATAAAGGGACAGTGGGCAACGGCACTGCGGGAGGCCTTTTGCGCCGATTCCGGGCACTATATAATCTCTGCCGATTACTCTCAAATAGAGCTCCGCATACTCACGCACCTCAGCAATGACACAGGCTTTACAGAAGCATTCCAAGGGGATGAGGACGTCCATGCACAAACAGCCATGGTAATTTTCAACATTCCGGCTCAGCGGGTAACCCCTGAGCATCGCACAGTGGCAAAGAGTATAAATTTTGGGATAATCTATGGAATGTCATCATTTGGCCTTTCAGAGGCTCTTAAGATTTCAAAAAATGATGCCAAAAGCTATATAGAAACCTTTTTTTCCAAACACGCAGGGGTTGGCGCATTTATAAATGAAACCATAGAGAGGGCTAAAAAACTGGGATATACGGAAACGGTGTTGGGCAGAAGACGTGAAATCGAGGGGCTTTTAAGCTCAAACAAGACACAAGTGTTACAGGCCGAGCGGTTGGCTGTAAACTCCCCCATACAGGGCTCTGCCGCCGACATTATAAAAGTGGCAATGATTAACCTTCACAAAAAGATTAAAGACGGGGGGTTAAAAACGAAAATGGTTTTACAGGTGCATGACGAGCTGGTGTTTGAAGTCCCCGAGGATGAGCTTGAGGTGGCAAAGGCATTAATCAAAGAGGAAATGGAGGGCTGCTATCCACTTAAAGTGCCTCTACGGGTTAACATAGGTTTTGGAAAAAACTGGGCGGAGGCTCATTAAAGGATGAGATGAAGCTATCGGGACTTATTTTATCTATACTGGCATTTGTTTTGATGTCATCCCATGAGGTTTTAGCAAAGTCCACACACCGGCATGTTAATAAAACGAGGGCAGCGGTGGATAAGACCGGTACCGTTTCACCAAAAACCCTCACAGATGAGCAGCTTACTCAGAAGCTGTTATTTGGCGCACCTGCCGTGTATCCACCGGCCGGGAAGGCAAATGCCAACCGGGTTTTAAGATGGAAGACCGTGCTTAGCGAACGTGATATACAGTACGACACAAGCATACTGGCATACAAGGGAAATACTGCAATGGGGCTTAGGACCTCTTACCAGAACCTGATAGCCGGATGGTGGAGAATGGTAAAAAGCGGCCATTTAAGGATGATTTACAACAAGAGCCGGGCTGAGTCTGTGCCATTTGAAATAGTGTTTTTAGCTCTTGCCGAGTCTTCGTGGAACGCTTCCGCCTTGTCACAGGCAGGGGCGGGCGGCTACTGGCAATTTATTCCTGAAACGGCAAGGTCCTATGGACTCATAGACACTCATGACCACCGCAATGATCCTGAAATGAGCACAGATGCCGCCATTGCATTACTTAAGGATAACTTTAAAATGACTCATACCTGGGACAGAGCATTTGGGATTAAAGGTAAAAAACCGGCTGCCTCAGAGCGCTGGCTGTGGGCCTTCTGGGCATACAACAGCTCTCCGGGCACTGTATCACAGTACTACCGCCGGAGCAGGGGTGACCCGTCAGTTTTTTACAAGTATGTTGAAAATGTTGAAAACGCCAACTACGTCCACAAGATATTTGGAATCAGAGAAGTTCTCAGAGAATACATCACAGAGCTAAAAAAACACCCGTACAAAAAATATGAAAACACTCCATACGGAGAGTATATTCAGAAGTGGTACACTCTCTCAATTGTGCAACGTAAGGACCTTATCCTTGAGGTAAATAAGCAATTTCAAAAGCACGGTAAAAAAACAAAAAAACCCGATCCGCTGTCACTGCGTATAAAAAAAGAAACTGAATATGTATTAGCGCTGTCCAGGACTGTTCAATAGAGGGGAATAAAGGGCTGCATTTGACTCTGCCGCCGTTTTTAAAAGCATTACCACGTTTTATGTATTCAATAGCAGTCTTTGAGTTTGAGTTGATGCGCCGGCCATATATTAAAAATAAAGTTAGTAACAGTAAAAGCAATAGACATGAAATAATGGTTATTTTTTTCATAAATTCATATCTTTTTAAATGATAACGTACTCATCATTGCATAAACTATCGGCCGGCAGCATTCAATAATAGCCTGCCCTTAAAAAAAATACGTCAAGTTACGGATTGTGCACGATATTGTATGATGAATGAGATAAAAACATTGTTAATTTTACGGTTTAACCAATCGTTTAAAAAATATTTCCAAACTTGTATAGCAGATTAGTGGATTCTTTCAGGTTACTTATTTTCAATTCCTTTGATTAATTCATCTGTTTTCATGTTTCCCCTGTATTGTCTGCCATCGGGTAAGATAACGGTAGGAGTGCCGGTTATCCCAAGTTTGTTTCCAAGTTTTATATTTTCATCAATAATTTTAGAGCCGCATTTGTCCTCTGCTATTTCCTTCTTTTCCATTACATCATCAAGGAGCTTTAAAGATTTTTTACACATTATTGAAGCAGTTTTCTTGTATGCATCAGGATGAATCTCCGTAAGCGGGAACAATATGATGTAAAATGCAATATCGCTTCTTTCAGAAACCACCTGTTTTAAATCGCCGTGAAGCTTCTGACAAAAAGGACAGTCAGGGTCGGTAAAAACTATTAGTTTATGCTTAGCACTTTTCTCTCCAAGCAGCAGGGCATTCTTTAACGGTATGGATTTGTAATCAAACTTTTTTAACTCCCCCATACGTTTATCAGTCAGGTTTTCTCTGGTTTTTAACTTAATAATGTTCCCTAATATTACATTGCCCTTAGAGTAATCAAGATACACAACACCGTCCTTCTGGTGGCCTTCCTTATCCTCCGCCTTTACTGCTATCTCCCACAGTCCCTTTGACGGAGCCACCTGAACCCTCTTTACAGTAATTGAGGGGCCCAGCTGCTTTAATATCTCCGTGGCCTCATCCTCGGTTAAAGTGTGGCAGGCGCTGCAGTTTGTGTCACAACCGCTCATCCCCCAAACATTTGCCGAATAATAACATAACACTGTGATAAGCAGTAGCGCTATAAACAATAATTTCTTCACCGTTGTTTATATCATAACTGCCGATATTTAGTCAATATCCCATAAAAAATATTCTCAACAATAAAAATGCACGCGATGAAGTGTGCTACAAATTAGCCTCTCCATGAACTATTGTGTTACAATACGCTTTCAGTATCTTTGCCGTTAAACTAATGAAAATGATGATACAAAAAATAATTGATAAATGTTCCTTAAAAGCGCTTTGCATTTTTTACCTTGTTGCATTAGTGCTTTATACCATGATTTCGACAAGCACTCTGCCGATACTTAAAGGAGATACCGACCTGTTTTACCACTTAAGCGGCGGCAGGTATATACTTAGCCACAAAGAAATTCCCACGACATCTTACTTTTCCTTTGTAACTCCACAACGGCGGTGGATTGATTATTATTGGCTGTTCCAACTGTGTGTTTATAAAATTTATAGTTGGTTTGGAAACTCAGGCCTGATTTTTGTCAGATCGCTTATTTTTTTTATTACAGAGTGCATTGTGCTTTTGTACCTGCTTAAAGACAAAAGAAAGTCTTTCCCGCACGTTGCTTTTATCTTTTCCATGTACTTTCTCTTGTTGCTTGCACGAGGGCTGCAGAGCCGTCCTCACGCTGTCAGCTATCTGTGTATAGCCGTGTTTCTGTACATAATGGAATTTAAAAGGGAAAAAGCATGGCTGCTTCCCATTATAGCAATCCTGTGGGTTAACTTTCACGGAATTGAATTTCCGGTTATGATTCTGATAACCACGGCGTATCTGCTTGAAACATATATAATCAGGGTAAGACAAAAGAGTCATTTTACAAAAGACGAGCAATGGTTCGTGCTGTCTTTAGCTTTAGTCCTCTGTACAGTCTATATGACCCCGCACGGGGCCGGGCTTCTTAAAACCCCTTTTACCAGCACTAAGTACGCCTCCGAGTATATAATCGAATTGGCAAAGCTGCCTCTCTCCAGTTACTTTTCTTTTATTGTAAACACTGAAGAGGTCTCCTCCCCTGCCGTCTTTAGTTTGTTTTTGATAGTGTGTGCTATAGGGCTGGCAGCCAATATCAGAAGGCTGCGGGTAAGTCATCTGATTATTTTTCTTGGCGCATCGTATCTTATCTTTAAAGGTAACAGATTCTCAAATGAATTTGCCCTGCTATCACTTCCTATTGTAAGTGCCAACTCACCCCTCAGAAAAAACGGCGAACCTCTTTTTCATCCCCCTGCGCTTATTTTCATTTCCCTGATACTTATGTCCCTGCCGTTTATATACGTGCGGATGTTGCTTAAGTCCTTACCTGTCTCAAACGTGGCACTTCCTCACGGTATAACATCATTTTTGAAGAAGGTTAATACCGGCGGCACCATTTTAAACCATCCCAACAGCGGCGGCTATCTTCAGTGGGAACTCTATCCACGGTACAAAATCTTCATGGATATGGAAATTCCTTTTTTGTTTAAGGATGAGGATATGTTTGACGCTCTCAGTACTCTTACAAATCCATCAGGGCTTGTGAGGTTCTTAGACACCTACAAGCCGGACTATATTATCGTATCATTACTTCACGGTGTTTTTAGGGATTTGATAGCAAAACACCCGCAGTACAGGGCGGTCTTTTTTGACGACGTGGAAGTGCTTTATTCAAGGCGGGCTGAAATTGTGGAAAAATACGCTCTCAATACCATTGACCCCTTTACCCTGATAGGGTTGGATATGAGGCGGATACCCCCTGAACTGCTTGACTCATTTGTGAAAGAGCTGAGGGCTATATATTTGACGGACCCTGACATTGAGCTTGTCAACCAGATTCTTGCCGTTATACTTACAAATGAGAAAAAGTACGATGAGGCTATGGTTCATGCCGATGCAATGATACGTATATCCTCGCTTAATCCAAGGGGTTACCTGCTTAAGGGGGATTTACTCAACAAGCTTGGCAAATACGGGGAGGCCGTCACAGCTTTTAAAACCGCTTTGGCAAATGCAACCGATGACCCTGTTAAAAAAGATGTGTATAAAAAACTCTGGTTTAGTTATTCAAAACTAAAAAAAGATAAAGAGGCATATGAAATGCTCTCAAGAGGCGTTGATATTTTTACCTTTAGCAGCACTTATGAGGACCTCTATGCCCTGGGGCTCCTTGCTTTTACCACAGGAAAAACCAGTGAGGCTTTCACGTTGTTTCAGTTTGCCCTAAAGAAAACCCCCGACAACGATACACAATGGAAAGACAAGATTGAGAAAATGCTGCTTCAATATGAAAACTATAAAAGGGAAACGCCGAAAATCAGCAAATAGTTCCCTTCGGCGTTAGACTTAGTGGCTTATTATAAATTTATAATAGTTGAAACAATCAGACATTTTAGAAAAAACAACGGCGGTGTGTTGGCCTCTGCACTAGCCTATCAGGGAATTCTTTCCTCCGTGCCGTTTCTGCTTTTGATTTTTCTGATGCTGGGAAAATACATAATGTCCTCAAACATTGTATTTCTTGATTTTAAGAAAACGGTTACACTCTTTTTACCTTATTCGCAGGACATCATTCTTCAGGAAGTAAAGAACCTCTACATTGCGGAGGGCTCATGGAGCATTGCAGGTATAGTTGTCTGTGTCTGGTTTATTTTTCCTCTGGTGGATACTTTAAGAACACTCTTCTGCGGTGTTTTTAAGGAAAAAATCAACAGACCGTTTCTTGTGGAGTTAGCTGCAAATGTGCTTTCAACTTTTATTTTAATGTGTTTGTTGATGTTTCTTGTAATTGGTGAAATTGTATATATCGAGATAATAAAGCCTTTGATTAAAGATATTAATATACCGTTTGATCTTATAGATATCACAGGTAACTTTGTAATAACCCTCTGTGGATTAGTATTGTTTTATTACGTGTTTATACCGGTAAAGGTACATGTAAAACACATACTTGCCGGCTCTACTCTGACCGCTTTTGCATGGATAGTGTTAAGGCCATCTTTTGCACTTTTGATGCACATTAATCCTCAGATGGGTTTTATCTTTGGCTCTCTGAAGGCAATCTTTATAGTGTTTTTCTGGGTATATCTGTACTTTTATGTTTTTATTGCCGGAGTGGAGTTCACTGCGTTACTGTCAAAAATCAGGCTGATAACTATTGAATGTTTTCTCTCAGGCCGTACAGACGTTGCAGCACCGGCTAAATTTACAGTTGCTCTCAATGACGGGCAAATCCTGTTTGATAAGGCGGCTATGGCTGACTGTTTTTACTACATAGTGAGCGGGAGCATTTCTCTGACAGTAGAAGGACAACCTCCAGTTCAGAAAATCGCGGGAGATACCTTTGGCGTTGATGAAATGCTTATGAATTCCCTCAGAGCTAAAAAGGCAGTTTCAACATCAGATGACACCGTTGTTTTTCCCATATCCCAGGATGATCTGAATGTCCTTGAAAAAATTAATCCGCAAGTCACGCTTATGATACTAAAACAGACACTTATACCAAGTTGCAGTCAGAACTAAACACAGGTGGCCGGTTAAGCAGCAGTATTAGGTACTTCTTTTTTTCAAAAGTCTTTTTTACTTTTTTCGTTTATCTCTGGTACAATAAGTTCATGGCAGTAATGACAGTACCGGAGACGCTGAGAAACAGGCTTGGGGAGGAAGCCAGTGAGTCACTTGCGGATTTAGTCAACAAGGTAAATCTGGAAGCCCGTAAAGATTCACTGGTTTTAGCGGAGGAGAGGCTTGAAAAAAGACTTACCACTGAGATAGGTAAGGTTCGTGAGGATATTGCAAAGTCTGACGGCAGACAGAAAGAGGCTTTGGCAAAACTTGAGGGTAGTCAGAAAGAGGCTTTGGCAAAACTTGAGGGTAGTCAGAAAGAGGCTTTGGCAAAACTTGAGAGTCGGCTCAGTGAAAGAATTATGAGTCTTGAGGCTGCCCATAAAGAAGCTATGGCAAAACATGAGCTCACTCAAAAAGATGATATGATAAATCTTGAGGCCCGGCTCAGTGAAAGAATTATGAGTCTTGAGGCTGCCCATAAAGAAGCTATGGCAAAACATGAGCTCACTCAAAAAGATGATATGATAAATCTTGAGGCCCGGCTCAGTGAAAGAATTATGAATCTTGAAGCTACCCAGAAAGAGGCTTTGGCAAAACTTGAGAGTCGGCTCAGTGAAAGAATTATGAATCTTGAAGCTGCCCAGAAAGAAGCCATGTCAAAACTCGAGGTTAGCCAGAAAGAAGCCACGGCAAAACTAGAGGGTCACTTACGTGTAGAAATTGAGAAGGCAAGCAAAGAAAACATTAAATGGATGTTTTTGCTCTGGATAGGCCATCTTGCCGCTATTGCTGCAATATTTCGTTACCTTGTCAGATAAGCTACAATAACTTTCCTGCATCACTACAAATATCAGCCTGCCGGCAAATTGTCAGAAAAAGCGGATTTGTTCTATAATGCAAAAGAGGCTGTGAAAAAAAATTAATCCACTAATCGGGGGGAGTGATGAATATAAATAAGTTTCTGTCGCAGGTAAAACAGTTTGAGGATCTCAGTGAAGAAGAGTTAAGATTGCTTTCCGACTCCGCCTCTGTGGTGGACTACTCAGACGGTAAGCACATAAAACAAGTAGGGGAGCTGAGCAGGTTTTTTTACGTTGTCTATGACGGCAAAGTAAAAGTGGTTTTAGAGTCCGGTGATACGATAACAATGTTTAGCCGCGGGGATATTTTTGGAGAGATGTCCCTGATGACCGGTGAGCCCTCAGGGGCGGACATTATATCTGAGGGTGCCTCCCGGCTTCTGAGAATTCCAAGGGAGCTCGTCTCACAAGTTATCTCCGGAAATCCGGCAACGATGACCAAAATAGCTCAAACCATAGCTCACCGTCTTATCAGAAGAGATAAAAGTGACAATGAAAAAGCATCAATTTATAACGCAAGGACCAGGTCAACCGATCCATATGACCTTGATTTTAGTTCCGCCACTGACCCGATAAAAATTTTAGTTATAAATAGCAGGTCAAATTCCCTGAAGTTCTCCCTATTTGATACCAGATACAGCGTTGCCGTCGTAGATGGAATTGTAGATAAAATAGGCACCCCGCTGTCTTATTTAAAAGGGTCAGGCTCAAAGGGCGACTTCCATGTGGATGCCTTAATAGGGAGCATGGAAGAGGCTATAAAGCTTGTGATAAAAACACTGACGGATGCTAAAGAAGGTGTCATCACCGGTATTGAGGAAATAGCGGCTGTTGGACACCGCGTGGTTCATGGGGGCAATAAGTTTTATAATGCGGTTGTAATAAATAAGGAAGTGATAGAAAACATAAGAAAATTCAACATATTTGCCCCATTGCATAATCCATACAACATTCAGGGCATTGAGTATTTTATGAAAATTCTGCCTGTTGCATCTCATGTAGCGGTTTTTGACACTGCCTTCCACAAGGGTATGCCTGAGCACGCCCATAAATATGCCCTGACGTCCAGTTTAAATAACGATGAGATGATAAGGCGTTATGGTTTTCATGGAATCAATCACCATTACGTGACACTGAAGGCAGCCGAGTATCTGAAGAAATCTGCAGGACAGCTTAAAATAATTTCCTGCCACCTGGGCCACGGCTCATCCATAACGGCAATAGACCACGGCAGAAGTATAGACACCAGTATGGGGCTCACCCCCCTTGAGGGGCTTGTCATGGGCTCAAGAAGTGGGGATACCGACCCAGGGCTGTTCATCTACCTGATGTCCTTAGGCTACAATGCGGATGACCTAAGCAGAATGTTAAATGAACAGAGCGGCATAAAGGGAGTAAGTGAGGTTAGCAGCTATATGGAAGAGGTGCTGGCTGCTGCAGAGGATGGGAATAAAAAAGCTGAAAAAGCCATCAGTTTATTCTGTTACAGGGCAAAAAAATATATAGGCTCGTATATAGCAGCCCTCGGGGGAGTGGATGTTTTAATATTTACAGGGGGTATCGGTGGTAATTCCACGGAGGTGCGGGCAAGAATATGCCAGGGGCTTGACCCCTTCGGCATAAGTATTTACGATGATTCAAACAGGCAGGTACGGCCTTTTTTAAAACAAGTGGAGGAGATATCGGAGCCTAACTCCAAAGTCAGGATTCTTGTAATTCAACCTGACGAAAAGCGTATGATAGCCCGTGAAACCCTCCATGCCCTTGGCAGACACACCACTGCAACACGGAAGGAGCAGGAGTATAAAACCACACCCATCCCTGTAAATGTATCAGCCCACCATGTGCATGTCACAAGGGAGGCATATAAGGTACTATTTGGCGACGGCAGGGAACTGACACAAAAAGCGCCGCTGAGCCAACCCGGGCAGTTTGCCGCTCTGGAGACGGTAAATCTGGTTGGCCCTAAGGGCAGAGTGGAAAAGGTGCGAATACTTGGGCCATACAGAAAGGAATGTCAGGTGGAGATAGCCCGCACGGAGGAATTTAAACTTGGAATAGATGCTCCTGTCAGAGACTCCGGCGATATAGAAGGTACACCGGGTATTACGCTTGAGGGCACTCACGGGCAGTTAAAAATTGACAAAGGAGTGATTTGTGCAAGACGCCACATACACATGTCCCCGGAGGATGCCCTCAGGTTTGGCCTCAGAGACAGAGATGTGGTACTTGTTAAAATTAAGAGCAAACGGGAACTGACTTTTGGTGACGTACTGGTAAGAGTCCACCCTGATTTCAGGCTTGACATGCATATAGACACTGATGAGGGAAATGCTGTGGAGCACGAACCTGGAATGGCCGGCTTTATTGAAGGTATCCAACACAGGGCATACATGTAGAAGAGGTGGACTTATAGCATGTTTAGTTTCCAAGCATTTTTACAAAACTCAGAAATATTTCCTTGTCATAATCGTCAATCTGGCTGCGAATAATGGACAGAGCCTCAAAAGAGCTAAAAGCCTTTTTATACGGGCGGGCTGTGGTCAGAGCATCATAAACGTCAGCCATAGCCACCACCTTCCCCGCAAAATGCAGATCCCCGGACCCAAGCCCATGCGGATAACCATTGCCTGTCATCTTTTCATGATGCTCGGTCAGAGAGTAAAGTGTTTCCTTTGAGATGTCTTTATGTAAACTTAAAATTTTTTTACCTAAAAGAACATGTGATTTCATAACTCTGAACTCATCGTCGGTAAGCTTGGTAGGTTTGTTTAGTATTGAGGTGGGAATCTTACACTTGCCTATATCGTGAAGCATTCCTCCCATAGCCAGTGCAAAGATTTCCGACTGTTTTTTCATGCCTAAATTCATGGCAAGCCCCACGGCTAATACGCTTACATTTACACAGTGGGTGTAGGTGTAGTAGTCGGATTTGTTTATTGTAAAAAGCCCGTTTGTTAAAGAATTGTTGTCTTGCATGGTACTGACAATTGCCTCTAT
This sequence comes from Nitrospirae bacterium YQR-1, assembly GCA_039908095.1. NCBI lineage: Bacteria > Pseudomonadati > Nitrospirota > Nitrospirae bacterium YQR-1. The sequence continues at coordinate 162,777 of JAMOBJ010000003.1, read as the reverse complement.
GTTAAGTTGACACTCTTTGATTTTCTCACCGGAGCGTGGGTCGGCAAGCAACTCTTCCATCAATAATTTTGAGTTTTCTTTTACCACTCTGTTTCTGATTAGCTCGGTGGAGCCCCCGGATGGTTTTAAGTTCATAAGTTCTTTCAGATAACCCTTGTACCTGGTCTTGTCATTATGATGTATCATGAAATCTCCATCCACATTTAACATTTCGTCTGTGACAGGGACTTCTTTATTTTTTAAAAAAAATAACTGAGCTATTTGTAAATCCCTCTTTACATACAAAGGAAAGTCTATATAGGTGCCTATAACCAGAGTGGTTTTATCTATATGGCTGTAGTTATTAAATTCGTTATAAAACTTGTCGAGGTCCTCCTTTGTATATGGTAAGCCACCTGTTGTTTTCGCAACTGTGTCTTTTTTAAATAAAACGGCCTCATCCATCTCCACAGTGCCGGTAACTTCCAGCATATCTTCCTTTTTTATAAAGTTTATCTTATCTATTTCCTCTGAAACATCTACTTTGACAGCCACACTCTTTTCAGTGTCTATAAAGACGTGTTTAATGCCAGCATGTTTTATCTTATTTATAGGTTCGTCAGTTTTTATAAGAAAGCGGTCCACCATAAAAGGCGTTTTTTCCCATGAGGCATCCATGCCGTCAAGAAACATGCCTATTTTCAAATCATCAACACTTATTCGTTGTCTCATCCGACTCTCCCGCAAATCCATATATTAAAATATCGTACAACATCCCGCCCCCACAGCACACCGATAAGATAGCGTGCTTATTATAAATTAATTGTGCTCATTTAGAAAATCAATTTTAAACATACTAAAAATTTCTACCCGGTTAGGTGTGTTTTTTTAGTGGTACTTGCGGTATCATAGAAATATGATAGTTATAAATACAGCTTATTTGCTGTAAAGATAATTACCGCTTGGAATTATTTAAGAAATTATTCCGGACAGAGGAGACAGGGGATGGCCAATTACTCCGCAGAAAATGAAACGTCAATAAAAGATACGAGTGCTGCTAAAAAAGAGGTTGTGTTACAGTTAGAGTTGGGAGCACAAATCGAAATTCAGGCAGAGGGGCAACCGGATCGTTATAAGGCATTTACTCTGGGTATGGATAAAGGAAATTTTTTACTGATAAGGCCATTGATTATAGGTAATGGGGATGTTTTTGAGGCAAAACTTGCAAAAGGAACGAAGTTAATAGTCAGGTACTTTTATGAAGGTGCTTTGTATGGTTTTAGCACCGAAGTTATGACAACAGTGGTAATTTCAAAAAAACTGTTTTTCTTAAAATATCCTGAAACCTTAGAGAAGCACAATTTAAGGTCAACTAAGCGAGTGGAGTGTCTTTTGCCTGCAAAAATAAGAGCTGATTACAATGTGATTGACTCTACAGTTGTTGATATAAGCACAGCTGGCTGCAAGAGCGTGGTACGGGCGTCAAACATCTTTGATATAAAAATACTTTCCACATGTGAAACACTGGAGCTAAAATTGAAACTACCCGGCTACGATGACGATTTTTTACTGCGCTGTGCAGTTAAACATTGTGTAAAAAACTCTGATATTTATGAGCTGGGAATCTTATTTAACCGCTTGCCTGAGAAAGCCGCTCAAGCAATAGTCGAGTTCATCAGACATTCTATCCGCTGACAACAGTACTCTCACCCCTCTTAGCTGCGCAGAGACTGTCCTGCCCGGCTCCATTGTCGTAACGGAGTCAGCGCCTCAGGTATTACTTATCTTTATCATCTTTGAGTTTTGCTTTTTCTATAAGAGGGTCGAAATAGTTACCAATCTGCTTTCTGAGAGCTTTAAACATGGTCTTAGCAACTACCTTTACTGCTCTGCTTCTTGGATGGTCCGCTATGGCATCAATAATCATAAGTTCATCAACAAGGTCCTCTTTGCAGAGCCTCTTGCTGCCCTCAAGCATACTGACAGACGGACAGAGACTAACCCATCCTATCAACAGTGAGATGATGATTGACTCTACCTCGTTATCATCCTCAAAGGCCGTGTGTTTACTCTTTTCGTATATGTGTTTGACAAAGCCTGGTTCTTTAAATGCTTTTGTCTTTACCTCTTCTTTGTACTTTTTCAGATGCTTAACGGCACTATGGTATTTTTCCTCTTCCCTTATTACCAGTTGATGAAATTCGCACTTAGTGCACCTTCTTATCTTAGCGGCATAGGATTCTTTTTTGTCACCAATAGAGGGCAGAACCGCCCAACACGCTCTGCCTGCGTTTGTTCCCCCGTGAAGGCCGTTAAATGATGTTGCCGTTGTCACAGGACAGAGCCCCCATTTCTCTTCATTTACTCCACCGGGCTGCCTTCCACAATTGTGAAATTCCCAACAGTTTAGTTTCTTACCGGCTTTTTGGCTGTCACCGGCTTTCTGCTCCTCACTGTTTTTGGGATATCCACAGGTATTCAGCGGCTCATTGCAGGCATTGAGCGGCTCCTCCATTATGGGTTCTTCACTGATTTCCGGGTTTTCCTCATTTACCAGCTTTTTCCCGTTTTTTTGCTTTTTTGCTGCCACTTGTGTTGTAACTTTAGTATTACCCTGCTCAGAACCGCCATTATTTCTTGTATCTAATGATTCATCTAAAGTCTGTTCTTCCGACATCTTATAGACCCCCCTGCTGGCCAGATACCCTTACTGCCAACATGTTTCTATTGTCATGCAACTCTTACAACCTTCAATACAAAAGTAACACTTTTTTTTTAGTGTTGTCAATCAGAATGTTTTTATTTAAAAAAATTCTTGTAAGAAATATCATAATTTTGTTACTATTACTAATAAATGGAGATATATTTGTGATTAAACAAAAGAGGGGTTTTTAGCGTTTTCCCTTGAGGGTTGACTTATGACTTATAGAACCTGCCTAATTGTTGAGAGCGATGAGCCCCTTATTCAGTCCCTTGTTTCAACATTAGCAGAAGAGGGTATTGAAGCACTTGTAGCTAAAGGGGGCAGGGAAGCGTTAGACGTTTTTTTTAGTAAAACTCCGTCGGCGGTGATTATTGATGTTGACAGTGCCGGGCTTGATGCAGGAGAGCTGATAGAAAACCTTACAACATCATCCTCTGATGGTATGCGTAGTGCCGCACCGCTTATAATAGTCCTGTCGGAGGATAAACGCGGAGGGAAAAAACTGGATGATTGTACCAAAGGAGCAGTTTTTTCTTTTATCGGAAAACCTGTAAATGTAATAAAATTTAAAAGTGTTCTAAGAGACGCAATGAACATATCACTTATCAGTAAAAACGGCATAAATAAAGTGCCTGTGTTTTTTTTAGGCGATGAACACTATGATTCCTCTCATATTTTAAGAGATTGCAGTGATTTACAAATGTTTTTTGATACTATCCCCATTGGCATTCTTTATATCGGCAAGGATATGACGGTACTGAAGGTCAATGGCTTTATCGAGAAGTTAACCGGCAAAACAAAAGCGGAGCTGACAGCAAAGCGGTGTTATGAAGTTTTAGGAGAGAAAGTTGACGGCCAAAGCAAGGACAAAGAGCCTGAGGTGTGTAGTTTTTGCAGAAAACCCCACTGTCTCTTAACAAAAAGCCCATCTGTGGTGGAAAGGTTATTTGGGGAAAAGCATCTGAAGGTGACAATCATCCCTAAGCTGGACGCAGACGGTGAAGCAACCCACTATCTGGAGGTCATAGAGGACATAACATCACTTCTGGAGACAGAGCAAAAAATAGTTTTAAACTCTCAAATGCAATCAGTGGTGGATTTAATACTTCAAATCTCCCTTGAGCCTATAGCTTTGCAGGAGCAGTTGGAGCGAATTCTGGATTTTATATTTAAAATCCCTAAACTTGCGCTTGAATCAAAGGGCTGTGTGTTTTTAGCTGACGAGACAAGTAAAAAACTCAGAATGAAAGCACAGAGGGGATTATCTGAGCCGGTGTTAAATCTCTGCAATGAACTGCCCTATAACAGATGTATTTGCGGCAGGGTAGCCCAAAGCAGGGAGGCCATATATGCCCCTGATATAGATGAACGTCATGATATAACCTTTGAATCTATGCAGCCACACGGCCACTACTGTGTTCCAATCATATCAGGGCAAAAGCTGCTGGGGGTTCTAAATCTCTTTATAGGGCATAATCATAAGAGGGATACAGATGAGGAAGAATTCCTTGCAACGGTGGCAAATACAATAGCTAACGTGATAGAGCGCAAAAATGCAGAGGAGTTTTTAAGGGAGCAGAAGGAATTTCTGCGCTCCATAGTGCAGTCAACCCAGGATGCTATAATAACAATTGACAGTAACGGTGTTATTTTATTTTGGAATGACGGAGCCGAGAAAACCTTCGGTTACAAACCTGGCGATGTAGTGGGCAAGACTCTTGATTTTGTAATTCCGGAAAGGTTCAGACACAGACACAACGATGGAATCAAGCGGGTAATAACAACAGGTTTGTCGTCGGTTATAGGCAAAACTTTTGAGCTGACGGCGATAAACATCAAAGGGGAGGAATTCCCTGTAGAGCTGTCACTTGCTATGTGGAAAAACTATAAAGAAACTTTTTTTACCGGCATATTAAGAGATATAAGCAGAAGAAAAAGTGCCCAGGCGGAGCTCCACAAAAGTGTTGAAAAGCTAAGAAAAGTGATAGGCGGGATAATCCAGACTATAGCTATGACTGTGGAGGTAAGGGACCCTTACACGGCGGGGCATCAGAGGCGGGTGGCAGACCTTGCCAGAGCAATAGCCACGGAGATGAAACTATCGGAGGATACGATAGATGCCATAAGGATGGCCGGTACTATACATGATATAGGGAAAATTTATGTACCGGCGGAGATTCTGAGCAGACCCGGAAAACTCAGTGATATAGAATTTGATTTGATAAAAATGCACCCGGAAGTGGGTTTTGACATTTTAAAAACAATAGAGTTTCCGTGGCCTGTGGCACGCATAGTGCTTGAGCACCATGAGAAATGGGATGGAAGCGGCTATCCGCTGGGTATCAAAGGTAATGAGATATTGTTGGAGGCCAGGATAATTTGCGTTGCCGATGTTATAGAAGCCATATCTTTTCACAGGCCTTACAGGCCCGGGCTTGGCATTGAAAGAGCCATCGCCGAGATAAAAAAAGCCAGGGGAACTCTCTTTGACCCTGATGTTGTTGATGCAGCTGTCTCTTTGCTTACAGAGGGTAGATTCAAATTCGACTAGTTCAAATGCGCAGCGGCACGATTGACTTAAAATTCATGTTTCTATATACTACATTGACAGGCAGCTATAACGATGAGGAAGCTCTATAATAAATTAAAGGCAAAAATTAATTGACGCCAAAGACAAAGAAAATTCTTTTAGTTTTGTTGAAAGTATTAATCAGCGGTGGTTTGCTCTGGTATCTTCTAAAAAAAGCCGGTCTCAGGGAGGTTGCAGTACTTTTTAAGAATATTAATGTGCTCTACTATTTTCTTGCCTGCCTGCTTAGTCTTCTGCCTACACTTATTGCTTCTTTCAGGTGGAAGCTGTTTCTCGGTGAGGAAATTTCTGTTAAGCTTCTGTTTGCTTTGTACATGATAGGGCTGTTTTTTAACATTCTGTTGCCGGGGACCACAGGGGGAGACGCCGTCAGATTGTATTATGTTTATAAACGCATCAAAGACGGTGTAAAGTCAGCCGGTTCAATTTTTATAGACAGATATATGGGTTTTACCACAATCGTAATTCTGGGTTTTGCCGCCTTTCTTATAGGTTTCAATAAGCTTAAAGACACGGTTATTGTGTTTTTTATACCAGTTGCAGTGATTTCATTTTTTGTTGGAAGTGCAGTTGTCTTCGGTTTTAAACTCGGTAATAGATTCTCATTTGTTAACAGGCTGCACGAATATTTCAGTCTTTATATCAGCAAAAAGAAAATACTTGTAAAATCTTTTCTCATATCACTCGGTGCGCAGTTTGTCTGCATTTATGTCATTTACCTTATATGTCTGAGTCTTAATGTGAATGTCAGTTTTGCAAATTTAATAATATTTGTGCCAATAATAATAGTCATAACCGCTGTACCCATATCAATATCCGGTATAGGTTTAAGGGAAGGGGCTTTTATTTATCTTTTTAAAATCATCGGTGTACCTCATGATGAGGCTATAGCCGTATCTTTTGCATATTTTATCTCTGTGATAATATCAAGCCTTCCGGGACTGTTCTTTTACCTGACATTTAAAGCAAGAGTGAAGGAGGAGGAGGCTTACTCTACTGTGCAACCCTGATGCATTCATGCGGGCATACTGCTTCACAACTGGCACACCCGGCACAGTTACCTGCATCAAATAACGCAGGTTTGCCGTTTTCCATCTTAAAGACAACCTTTGGACATACGGCGGCACACTTGCCGCAGCCGTCACAGTCCTCATAATTTATCGTTACCGTGTATTTGGATCTTTTCATAAACTCTACAATATAACTCCCTTCCTATAGTTGACGCAAGGGGCTTTAATTGTTATTATACAGGTATATGTTAGCGCCGGAGGCTCAATTAGAGGAACTCAGCAGGGGAGTTTCAGAGATAATACCGGAGGATGGGCTTATTGGAAAACTCAGGAGGTCTTATGAAACCGGAGTGTCCTTAAGAGTAAAAGCCGGGTTTGACCCCACAGCGCCGGATATTCATCTTGGACACACGGTGCTAATGGAAAAGATGAGGCAGTTTCAGGAGCTTGGCCATGAGGTCATATTTCTTATCGGGGACTTTACCGGAATGATAGGCGATCCAAGCGGTAAGAATGAACTGAGAAAACCCCTTTCCAAAGAAGACGTCATGGTAAACGCTCAGACGTATAAAGAGCAGATTTTTAAGATACTTGACCCGGGAAAAACAAAAGTGGTGTTTAACAGCGGGTGGTTTTCACAGATGGATGCAATCGGCATTGCCCGCCTTGGTGCTATGCAGACAGTGGCCAGGATGCTTGAACGGGATGATTTCAAAAAACGCTTTGAAAGCCACAGCCCGATTACCTTGCTGGAGTTTTACTATCCACTGTTTCAGGGATATGATTCGGTGCATTTGAAATCCGACATAGAACTTGGGGGTACAGACCAGAGATTCAATCTCCTTATGGGACGGGAGCTTCAGCGCTCATATGGGCAGAAGGAACAGACTGTAATCATGCTGCCACTGCTTGAGGGCCTTGACGGAGTTAACAAGATGTCCAAAAGCCTTGGCAATTATATCGGCATAAGTGAGCCGCCTAAGGAGATTTTCGGCAAAATCCTCTCCATTACAGATGAACTTATGCTTAAGTACTATGCGCTCTTAAGCCACATCAGTGTTGCAGAGCTTGCATCTCTTAAGGATGCGCTGCAGGGGGGCACACTTCACCCCAAAGCCGCCAAGGAAGCCCTTGCCATGGAAATAGTGGAGCGTTACCACGGAAAGGAAGAGGCGCTGAGGGCAAAAGAAGACTTTGACCGGGTGTTTAAGGCTAAAGAGATACCGGCGGATATTCCTGAGGTTGTCATCACATCGCCTGAGGCGGTTTGGATTTGTAAAATCCTTAAAGACAACGGCATGGCGGCAAGTACCAGTGAAGCCATGAGAGTAATCAAACAGGGAGGTGTTAAAATAGACGGCAGGGTTGTTACAGACACTAACGAAAAACTATCTCATGGCCGGTACATTATAAGCGCCGGTAAAAGAAAATTTCTTAAAATTGTTATTAGCTGAAATTGTTTCTTTCAACGGCACAAATAGACTTTTTACCGTTTGAAAACGGTATTTATAAAACCGAAAATCCTGGTAAAACCACTTTTCCATCCTTGTTTTTTTACCCAAACATGGCACGCACTGTGTATCAGGCCAGTTGGGAGGCGATGCTGGGGATTTATGACAGAAAGAATTTTTATAAAAGCGGAATCGGCATTGTACATGAGCTTGAAAAAGTAGGGGTGGTTTTTGATGTTACGGGGATTGATAACATAAATAAAGTTGACGGCCCGTGTCTTTTTATTTCCAACCATATGAGTGTGATGGAGACTTTTATGCTCTCTATGTTTATCTGTCCTTACAAGGAGTTAACTTATGTGGTAAAGGAGAGCCTTTTGAGATATCCGGTGTTTAAGCGAATAATGTTTGGAATAAGGGCGATAGCTGTGGGAAGAGAAAACCCTAAAGATGATTTGTTGGCGGTGCTAAAGGGCGGCATGGAGGCACTTGCTGCGGGGCGCTCTGTCGTTGTGTTTCCTCAAAGCACGCGGTCAGTGCATTTTGATATTAAGGCTTTTAACACAATCGGGGTAAAGCTGGCTCAGAGGGCAAATGTTCCGGTAATACCGGTAGCTCTTAAAACCGATGCATGGGGAAGCGGCAAGTACCTTAAAGACTACGGCAAAATAGACCCGGATAAAAAGGCTTATTTTGCCTTTGGTGAGCCTATGGTTATAAGGGGAAAAGGAGCGGAGGAACATAAAGCCGTCACAGATTTCATAGCTGGTAAGCTGTTTTTGTGGTCGCAGCGGCAGCCACTATTGATATAAAATGTGTATAATAATATATGGATAATACCGGAAACTCAAAAGCCTGCGGCACCACCCCAGATTTTCCTGAAGCAATGTCTGCATTGCTAAAAATGGGTACAGACTGCGGCCTGCGCAGACCGGAGATACTCTATCAGGAGCAATTCCAAATTTTTATGTGTTTTGCAAAAAGGTAAGCAGCAGAGCCGTTATGAAGCAACAGGACAAATCAACACAAGAGAAGCAAATCACCGGCCTTATTAAAGAACTACAGGAGAGGTTTGAAGAAGGCGCACGCCGTGATGAGACACTTAAGAGAAAACTTGAGGAACTCATCTACAGGTTAAAAGGAGACGGCTCAGATGAATCTTGACATAAAAGCAGAGGAGCTTAAAACAGTCCTTGAGATATTTAACCGTTATGTGCCGGAGAGAGGTCATACTATGTTGCAACTTGGTATAAACCTTGGAAACCGGGGGTCTATGGGAAGTCCCCACAAGTGGGGAGACCCCTGATGATTAGGCGGGAAAGGGTATAAGGGGAAGGACAGAGTCCTTCCCCTTATTGATTTTACTTTTTTGATTGCAACTTTATTAATCTCTAATCAACTTACTATATAGCAATTCGGTTTTATCGAGCATTACCTCAACAGAGTGCTCTTTTAAAACAAATTCTCTTGCATTGGAAATTATTGAATTTTGCAGGGTGGGATTATTTATTAACCGGATGATGGATGAGGCCAGTGCAATATGGTCACTTGGTGGCACTAATAGTCCGCTCTGTTCATTTATTATAATTTCAGGCACGCCTCCCACACGTGTTGCCACAACCGGGACGCCTGCCGCCATAGACTGCAAAATGCTCTGCGGTATGCCCTCAGAGTGGGAACTCAGAACCGATATGTCACTTATGGCAAACACCGTGGTAACATCCTCTATATAGCCTGTAAAGCGGACATGCGAGGTTATTCGCAGCTCATCAGCAAGCCTTATCAGTGAGTTTTTCTTAGGACCGTCACCGGCAAGGATAAATACTGCATGTGGGATTTCTGAGACCACTGCTTTTACCGCCCTGAGTGTAACCTCATGTCCCTTTACACCCCGCAAAACCCCTACATTGGATATAACTACGGAGTGCTGTGGCAAGTTAAAGGCGGACTTCAGCTCCGGTGTCCGTTTAACTCTAAAGAACCTCTCCTCAACACCGGTAGGAATACTGAGTACTTTGTTTTCAGGGAAGCCGCAATTTTTAATAAGATTTTGGCGCATGTTCTCCCCGCAGGTTATGAAGGACTGCGGCAGGTAGTGGATAAAATTGAAAATGTTTCTTCTAAGCGGGATGTTAAGATGTCTGGTTCTGACAAGAGCAGGGAAGCCGGCAAATTTAGCGGCAATGCCGCCAATCCACGAGTCCTTTCCGCTATGGGTGTTAACAACGTCAAATTTTTCATTTTTAATATACCGGAAGAGTTTGAACATGCTGATAATGTCGTATGATGAGCGAAGGGGGAGGGTTTTGCACTCAATACCTCTGTTTAGTGCCTCAGGGAGAAGTTTGGCGTGTTTGCGGCAGACAATTGTTACACTGTGCCCACGGCTTTTCATTCCAACGGCCTCAGTCAACACACGCTTTTCCTGCCCTCCAAAGCCGTCTGACCATTCGGTGTGAAGTATTCTCATAGTGGTTATTTTAGTATCCTGTAGTAGAGGCTGCTCAGGACGTAATGAGAGTTAATGAGGAGTTTTTTTCTGAAGTTCAATACGCCGGCGTTTCCTATGGGAATGCGTTTAAGGCTAAGGGGATTAGTCTCTGCTGTGTTGGTTCCCTTTATTGTGGTAAATAGAAGATTAAAACCGGCTTTTTCCGCAGTCTTAATGTAGTCCTCTCTGTGTAGTCCCCAGGGCCAGCACAGGGCTGTGCAATCCTTATTAAGGTGCTTTTCGATTGTTGTTTTTGACAGGACAATATCCTGGTACAGTGCCTCAGGGGGTAGTGCGTCCCATCTTTGATGGGTATGGGTGTGGGAAGCAACATCAATAAGGCCGGAGTGTTCCATCTCCCTGAGTTCATCCCATGACATCATTACATCGGCGCACCTGCCGCTCTCAACTATTGCTTTACACCGGCTGTGGGTTGGCAGCGCCCCGGTAAATCCCTCATCCATGCGTTTTCTTAATCCATTATCAGGAAGCAGTGAAGTGATAACAAAAAACACAGCCTTGAGGTTTAATGATTTAAGCACAGGGTAGGCGTAAACCCAGTTATCCAGCCAGCCGTCATCAAAGGTTATCATTACCGGTTTTGGGGGAGTGTTGCCGGTTCTTATGATTTGCAAATAGTCGGATGTTGAAAGGGTTGTATAACCGTGTCGATGAAGGAACGCCATTTGTCTTACAAATGCGTTAACCTCAACCGTGATAAAATCACAACCCTTTTCCGGTTTGCCGGGAAATGCGTTGACATGATGGTACATTAATACCGGTATTGCCGCCACAGATGTATTTTACTATAAAGGGCTAAAAATTGTAATATAGCGGGTATGAGGGATTTTCCAAAAAGTATAACAATCGAGGGCCGGGAGTTTTTTTATGAGAAAATTCTTAAAGATGATTTCTTTTCGGTTAACGTTCTTTATAGAAGCGGTGAGGGTATCCGGTATGTTCTTAAACTATCGGATTTTAGGTTCATATTCGGTGTTTTATTAAGGCCGCTTGCACAGTTTTTCTCGCGGCGTGAGTACAGGATTTATGAGAAAGTCGGAGACATTGCCGGTGTGCCAAAGCTTGGGCCGAGGTATGGTAAGCGGGGATATTTTCATTTATTCATTGAGGGTGTCACACTGCATGAGTTTAAGGGGACATTGCCGGATGATTTTTTTGATAACCTTAAAGGAATAATTGAAGAGGTACACAGAAGGCGAATCTTTTATCTTGATTTAAATAAGCTAGGTAATATAATAGTCGCAACAGAGGGCAGACCATATCTCATAGATTTTCAGATAAGCATGTATTTCAGGCCGTTAAAGGGGATAACAGGCAGGTTTGTTGACTGGATTTTTAATAGCCTCATTCGTGAGGACATTTACCACCTGTATAAACACAAGAAGCGTTTCCGTAGTGATCAGATGACGCCGGATGAGTTTGAGTTAGCCAAACGTACCGGTTTTAATAAGTGGTACAATCTGTTGTTTGGGCAGCCCTACCGTAAAGTAAAACGGCTGATATATCCCTCCGGCAGCAATGAAATCATCTGGTACAAGTGGAAACGGATTAAGGATAAATCAAAGCGAATGCCATGACGGGCTATGATTAAAACCTGTATTTTATCAGCATAGACAATACCGTGAAACCGTGATATACTATTAGTATGCAAATTATTGAAAGAGATTTTGACTTAACGGAAATTATTAACGGAGAGGAAGTTATGGGGCCTAGTCCATTTAGAAGACACCAGGATATTGTTACAGAGATTGCAAAGAAAATACTGTTTCACTTAGAAAAACACAATTCAGGGAAATTATATTTTTCACCACTTGACGTAATCTTTGAAGAGGGTATTAACAGGCTCCAGCCGGATTTGTTGTTTATAAAAAAGGAAAACTCAAGTATTGAGCAGGACTGGATAAGAGGCGTGCCGGATATGGTTTGTGAGATAATATCTCAGGGCAGTTATGAAATGGACACTGAGGTAAAGAAGGCTGTCTATGAGAAGTACAGAGTGCCGGAGTACTGGATAGTCATGCCGGAGTTGCAAACAATTCAGATATTAACCATTGAAGGCGATAAGTACAGGCTGCATTCCGTTGCGGCATTTGATGGTATTGTTGCCTCTAAAGCCATTGATGGCCTTGCTTTCAACGTCATGGATATTTTTGCTTAGCCTTGCCGCCTGTGTTTACTTCTGACTGCAACTTGGTATTAACGGAAATCATCAACAGTCTTGGCTTATAATAAATCAAGAGAATCATGACAGAGCTTCATTTTATAAAGGCAGGCGGCGGAGACAACAAGATAGTGTTTATACATGGCAACCTTGCCTCATCCCTGTGGTGGAAAAAGACACTTTCAGTAATCAGAGCACCATTTGAGGGTTACGCTATAGACCTTCCCGGCTGCGGGAAGACCAGAGAGCCGGGTGTAACAAGAACCATGGAATACCTGGCCGCAGTGGTTACCGATTTCCTGAAAACTCAGGGACTTGAGCGTGTAACTCTGGTTGGACACTCATTAGGGGGTGGCATCGCTCAGTTGACGGCTATAAACCACCCTGAAAAGGTTGAGAAACTTGTCTTGGTAAATTCCATCCCGATGCACGGTTTCCCTGTGTTTTACACCTATGGTGAGGACAAACTCAGACAGTTACGGCAACGTGACAGTGTACTCAGAAAATCAATTAAAAACGTGATGCCGGAGATAAAAGACAATGAATTTTTTGAAGAAATCATAGCAGAGGCAAAGGCTGTTTCGTGCGAGGCTTATTTGGGGCACACTAAGGCTATGGCTGACGTTGACTGGTCAGACAGGATAGGGTTGATTACCTGTCCGACCCTTTTTATTCACGGCCAAAAGGACAGGTTTGTAAAAATACAGGGAAGCCGGAAAACTGCGGCAGCAATCGGTAATTGCATATTTGTGGATTTACCCGGCTGTGGCCACAGCCCAATGGTTGAAGTCCCTGATGCGTTTAACAGCATTGTGTTTGATTTTATCGGACGTTAACTATGACAAATGGTTTTTTGAAATGTTACAATGAAATGTATGAACAATCCCTATTTCAGGGGAGGGCAATCTCAACCACTAAAAATAATGAACGGAATTATGGTTTTCGCTATAATTTATGCGAATAGTTTTGATCTGCTTTCAACAAGTTTTTGGCAGCAAATTAAAGACGATTATGAGAGTGTCCGCTCCACAATCAAAGCAAAGGGGTTTGATGCTTTGAGCGGGAAAGTTGGTAAATTCATTCAACCTCGCACAAAAGGAGCCGGGCATGGGAGCACTACAAGAGCCTTTTATGCAAGGGTGTCTTTTGTTGAAATAATACTCGGTATGAGGTAAGCAGCTCTACAACCCCTCCCCTGTGTAAGCATAAGCAAGGTCTGCCGATGCAACGTTTTTGATATCTATTATTTCCTTCATTTTCTTTATGGTTTCATCATTTGAAGATGACTCAATTGTTATGACGATTTTGCCGCTTTCGTCTTTGAAATGTATGTCGCACCACTGAAGTAAGCCCAGTGTCCTGAGCACCTCATCGAGATGCTCAGGAGCAGTCTTTACTACCAACCCGGATATATCCACTTTATTCTATCCCCTCTTTGCCGGTTTCAGAGAGATTTGAGCTGTGACGCAATTTCTTGTTTCTGAAAGACTGTGAGAATTTATTTCCGATAAGAGGTTTTGCGTCTGACTGAGTTACATGGCACTGTAGGCAGTTATAAGAAGTGCCGCTAATTTTGGAGCCGTCTGTGGCAAGGTGTGTTTTTGGAATTGCCGTTGCATTGAAATCCTTTGCACTTTCCGGCATGTGGCAGCCCATGCACTCATTTTTCCCGTCTGTGATGACTTCAAGCCCATCGGTGCTGTGAGGTATTAGGGCAGGGCTGTTTTCAAAAGAACGTTCGTACTTTTTGCTTTTCCCGGCAGGGGGACTTGACGTTGTGCTTTTTATTCCGGAAACGCTGGTTTCATCAAAGAGCGTCTGTTTCCTAAATCCCATATCATCCTCAGAAATGGATTTCTGCCCGGCCCACACCGGTAATGCTGCAAGTGTTATAACCAAAACCACAGTCAACGTTATAAACCGCCATATCTTTTTTTGTTTCATAACTTTTTTTCTCCTCCTTTTATTTTATGAAAATCTGCTTTTAAATGTTATTGCGTTGTCATTGCAAACCTCTGCACATCGCCCGCACTGTATGCACTGCCCGGATTTCACCATGGAACTTTTCTGCCCGACCATGTCAAGCACCTGTTTTTCAGGACATGCTTTTAGGCATTTCATACACATGGTGCATTTGTCATGATTGTAGTATGGCTTAATTAAATTGCCCCGTCCGATGAGCGCATAAAATGCGCCAAGCGGACATAAATGGCCGCAAAAACCGTTACGTACTAAAAAAGCATCAAAAACCACGACAGACGCTATCAACAGCCATCCATAACCTATCCCGAATATGAGCCCGCGGTGAAGCACTCCTATCGGACTTATCCACTCAAATGCCGCTACCTTTGTTATAGCCGACAGAACAAGGGCAAGGATAAGAAGCCGGTAGCGGAGATTGACCTCAGGACTATAGCTAAAGGTTATGTCAAGCGCTCTCCGAATGGAGTTGGCAAGTCCCGTAACGAGGTTCATCGGACACACCCAGCCGCAAAAGACCCTGCCCCCTGCTATTGCATAAAAGGATGCAACAATGAGGCTCCCGATTACGGCCGGCTTGCCGGCAATATTTCCCGTTACAAGGTTCTGAAGCACTGCGAAAGGATCAGATAGGGTTAAAACATCAAACACCTTTGCCGATGAGTAATTCCCTCTGAGTACCTTTAATCCATATACTCCGCCCATAATAAAAAAGCTCAGTATGGATAGCTGAGAGAGCCTTCTTAAAATTGTATATCTGTATTGTTTTATCATGGCAATACTAAAATCCTCTGTTTAAGTAATCCAAAGTTTTTTGTTCATTTTTTTTGCCTTTATCGGGTGTGGGTAATATCTGAGGCCCTTCGGCGGAATCTTTCCATCCCTGTAAGTATCTTTCGTTTGGTTTACCCATAGCTATGTGGCGGGGAAGGACGTAAACAGAGGCTTTTTCGTTAATACAGGCACGCTCGCACATTCCACATCCGGTACAGTGTTCACTTTGAATAACAGGTGCAATGAATGCGTGCTTTCCGGTACGTTCGTTACGGTACATGTCAAGCGTTATGGCCTTGTCAATAAGCGGGCATACCCGGTAGCAGGCGTCACACTGAAGTCCCCAGTATGCAACACATGTGTTGCGGTCAATGACGGCAAGTCCCATCCGGGCCAGATTAATATCCAATTTACCATCCGCAGAGCTCACTGATTTAGCACTTAACGCAGCCGTCGGACACGCCGGCACACAGGGTATGTCTTTGCACATTTTGCAGGGGATTATGCGCGCAGTGAAGTACGGGGTGCCGACAGGCTTGCCGGAGCCGAAACCGGCAAGCGTAAGAGTGCCAAATGGACATGCCTCCACACACTGTCCGCACTTTATGCAAACGGACAGAAACTCCGGCTCGGCAATCGCCCCCGGCGGCCGCAAAATCATCCCCTCCGATTTAGCCTCAAGCAGGTGTGTTATCCAAAGAAAACCCACCGAGGCCATAATCCCTGCTCTTTCTAAAAATTTACGTCTTCCTGTTGTATCCACTGTCCTTCTTTCCTGTTACGCTTTATATAGTTTTACCGCACACTTTTTAAAATCTGTTTCTTTGGAAAGCGGACATGTTGCGTCCAGAGTTACCTTATTTATAAACACGTTTTCATCAAACCACGGCACAAACACCATACCGTCGGGCATCGTGTTCCTTCCTCTGGTCTCCACCCTTGCCTTAACCTTTCCACGTCTGGATTCGATCCACATAAGCTGCCCGTCAGTTACTCCGATTTTCTTTGCATCATTTTGATTTATAAAACAAAGGGCTTCCGATACAGCGCGGTAGAGCTCGGGCACTCTCATTGTCATGGTTCCGCTGTGCCAGTGCTCAAGCACTCTGCCTGTGGTCATCCAGAAAGGATACTCCTCGTTAGGCATCTCAGGGGGCTCCATATAGTACCGCAGGAAGATTTTAGCCTTGTTGGCCAAATCCACCATTTCTTTGGATTTCACCCCGAGCAGGTCGCCGGAGGGCAGGCTTTTAAAAGCTTTACCGTAAAATGCAAATTTTCCCCTGTTTGCCTTCTTAGCATATGGGTCATACTCGGAATTGAATCTCCATTCGGTTTCCTTTCCATCCACAACAGGCCACTTAAGCCCTCTGACCTTATGATATGCGTCGAAATCAGCCAGATCGTGCCCGTCTCCTATACCAAAAGCTCTGTATTCTTCCCATAGGTATTTCTGCAGGAAAAATCCGTAGCCCTTAAAATTCTCTACATTTCTTTTATCTCCGGCAACCTCAGAGTTCATAGTGTTCTTCCCTACAGGGTCAGGCCACTTATACTCTTTGGCTCTCTTGTTTGCAAACAACACGTCATACAGGGTGTCGGTTTTTTTATAACCCAGTTCGGAGGCCTTTGGGAGGATGTCGGGAATTGTCACATCTTTGTTGATTTTATGTTCCTTCCAAACCTCCTCAAGAGTAAATCTCTTTGAAAACTCAACTATTTGCCACGTGTCGGACATAGATTTGCCGTAAGGGGTTACCTGTTGCTTCCAATGCTGGGTTCTGCGTTCGGCATTTCCGTAGGCTCCCCATTTTTCAAAAATCATGGCGCTGGGCAGTATCAGGTCGGCTACCTTTGCCGTGATGCCCGGATAAGCCTCAGAGACCACTATAAAGTTATCCATCTCACGTGCCGCCTTTATCCAGTGGTTTGCATTTGCGGTATTTTGCCATGGGTTATTAACCTGTACCCATACCCATTTGATTTTTCCGTCCTCAAGGTCCCTCATTATCTTTGTATAGTGCGAGCCGACTACCGGATTAAGCGTACCCTCGGGAAGGCTCCATAGTTTTTCGGTTTTCTCTCTGTGTTTTGGATTATCAACAACCATATCGGCAGGGAGTCTGTGGCAGAATGTGCCAACCTCGCGGGCCGTGCCGCAGGCGCTGGGCTGTCCGGTAAGGCTGAATGCTCCGTTTCCAGGCTCCGACTGTTTTCCTAAAAGAAGGTGCACAGTGTAAATCATCTCGTTAATCCATGTGCCCCTTATGTGCTGGTTAAAGCCCATTGTCCAAAAACTTGTTACTTTTTTCCCTTTTTCCGTATATATATTTACCAGGGCCTGTAGTTTTTTCTTAAAATCTTCCAGCGATTCGTCGGATTTGCCTTTGGCAAGTTTTGCCGTATAGTCCAGAGTATATGGTTCAAGGCCTTTTTTGAAGTCCTCAAAGGTTATTACCCAGTGCTTCATAGCGCTATCGGCATTTTTCATCTCCATTGTGTCCCCTGCCTTTATGCCTAAAGCGGAAAGCCCGATAGCTTCATTTTCAGAAATTACTTTGGATACCTCTTTTGCAACCGTATCCTGCTCTTTAGGTCCAAAGGAAGGATGCTTTGGGTTGTTTCTCATACCGTAACCAATATCTACCGGGCCGGTCACAAAGGCACAGTTATTGTTTACGAATTCCTGATCAATGGCCTCAGGCTGGGCATACACTATTTCCCTGGCTATGTAGTTTAAGATAGCAAGGTCAGTGCCGGGTTTAAATATAATCTCTAGGTCTGCAATATTTGAACAGCGGTTTGTAAACGTGGAGAGGTTGACCACCTTTATATTCTGTTTATCACTTAATTTTCTATCGGTAACTTTTGACCATAAAATCGGGTGCATTTCCGCCATGTTTGCGCCCCACAGGACAATAGAGTTTGCATGGTGCATGTCGTCGTAGTTGCCGGCAGGTTCGTCAATTCCAAATGACTGCATGAAGCCGACCACGGCGGAGGCCATGCAGTGACGTGCATTGGGGTCAATGTTGTTGCTCCTAAAGCCTGCTTTTATTAGTTTCACAGCGGCCACACCTTCCATAATGGTATATTGTCCGGAACCGAAAATGCCGATTCCCGTGGGACCCAGAGCGTTGTAGTGTTTCTTAAACTGTTTTTCCATTTCATCAAAAGCCCGTTTCCATGTAACAGGTTTGAAGTTGGCTTTTTTGTCAAATTCACCTTTTTCGTTAACCCTCATAAGAGGCTCGGACAACCTGTCCGCCCCGTACATAATCTTTGCATTAAAGTATCCTTTTATGCAGTTGAGCCCTTTGTTAACCGGCGCTATGGGATCCCCCTTAACGGCCACCACCTTGTCATTATTAACAGCTACCATTATGCCGCACCCTGTGCCGCAGAACCGGCACACGGACTTATCCCACTTCCACTGTGCCTCTGTTTTGCCTGCCTCTGCAAGAAGCTCCCCAGGCACTGCTATACCTGCTGTTGTTGCTGCAAATACGGCGGCAGCTCTTTTTATAAACTCTCTTCTTGAAAACGCCATTTTTTTACCTCCTTTTCACCTTTTCTTATTTTGTAATATCAGTTACTAAATATTTTACCGGCAATTTGTGTGTGCTGTAAGAGTGTAAAAAACCCCAACAAGCTATCTGTAGTTTTGCAATACAATTAAACACAAATAAATCAACACTATCCATCATAAAATTTCCTACTAACTTTTTTTTTCAAAACAGTTCCTGTTAACTTTTTATCATTATAATGTATATTTAGTTCTTTTTATATTCAAGCGCAGTAACTAAAAGCACAGTAATTAATATTTAACCTATAAAAATAATGATTGTCAAGCTGTATAAAAATTTTACTTTTTATTTTTTATAATGGTAATACCAAGCTACAGTCGGAAGTAAACACAGGCGGCTGGGAGAAAACTACGCCTCCTCTTACAGGGGATTCCCCTTTTTAGGGGAGAGTACGCCTGTGTCGCTTTCTCCCGGCCGCCTCGTTACTCTTTTGACTGCTACTTGGTATAACATACTACAATCTTTCCACTTTCTTAAAAAAAAATAATTTCGTGATAAAAGTTGCGGAAAAGTTGGTGTTAACTGCATACTATACATAAATTTGTCAAAAGCGCTTTGTACTAGGCTTAAAATTCCCAGAAAGGAGGACACATGCAAAAATCCGCAGTTAGGGGTACTTGTGTGAGTGCAGCAGTGGTGTATTTACTTTTTATGAGTGTGTTGTTTTGGCCGCAGTTTACTGAAACGGCATACGGGGCGGGGGCGGATACCGGCAAAAAGGTTTTTGAAAGCCGTTGTGCCATTTGCCACAATTCTAAAGGAGACGGCAACGGCGCCATTGGAATTGTAGAAAAAGGAGTGGTTGGAGAGAAGATGTGGTCGGTCTATCCCAGAGACTTGACAGTCGGTGTGTATAAGTTCAGATCCACTCCGACCGGTTGCCTTCCTACTCAGGCAGACCTGGAGTACATAATTTCAAAGGGTATAATGAGAGCGGCTATGCCCTCCCATAAGGATGTCTCTAAGGCTGATGTTACAGCGGTTATAGAGTATCTGAAGACATTTTCAACGCGTTGGAAAGAGGAGGAAGGGTGTAAGCCCTTTGCGGTGGCCAAGCCTAAGTGGGTCGGCTCTGCCGAATCTGTAAAAAAGGGCAAGGATGTATATGACAAAATGAAGTGCTGGGAGTGCCATGGTAAAGAAGGTAAAGGAGACGGTCCTAAGTCTATGGAGATTAAAGATGACTGGGGTAAGCCGATTTTACCGTTTAATTTTACCACCGGTGAGCTTAAACGCGGCTCAACAGCCGAAAACGTCTATATGACCTTCACTACCGGCCTTGACGGCACCGGAATGCCCTCTTATGAGGATTCGTTAAACGAGGAACAACGGTGGAATCTGGTGTCATACACACTGAAACTTATGAAAAAATAACAGGTAGATGCTTGCACAGGCGGCATTAAATTTCAGACAAGCACTATCTTGTAAGGAGGGATAAAATTTATATGGCCAATTTATCAAGAAGAAACTTTTTAAAAGCAACCGGAAGCGGAATAATGCTGACCCTTGCCGGTGGCACCGAGGCCCTGGCGATGCACGCCCTTGAGCCTGCCACAGGTGTTGCTAATCCGCTCAGTCATTACCCTGCCCGTGACTGGGAAAAGCTCTACAGGGATATTTATAAAGCGGACTCAAGTTTTGTTTTTATGTGTACACCCAACTGTACGCACAACTGCTACCTTAGGGCATATGTGAAAAACGGAGTTGTAGTGCGTGTCGGTCCGTCTCAGAACTACCACAAAGCAACCGACGTCTATGGTACGAAAGCATCCCAGCGTTGGGACCCAAGGCACTGTAACAAGGGAATTTCACTGGTGAGACGTTTCTACGGAGACCGCCGTGTAAAGGCCCCTATGGTGCGTAAGGGATTTCTACAGTGGGTGGAGAAAGGTTTCCCGCGTGATGAAAACGGAATGCCCCCTGCCGAGATGTTTCGACGCGGCGAGGACACCTATGTAGCGGTTCCATGGGAAAAAGCATATGAAATAGCGGCAAAGACGTTTTATGAAATAGCCAAAACCTATACAGGTGAAAAGGGTGCGTCGTTGTTGAAAAAGCAGGACTACGATGAGGCTATGGTTAAGCGCATGGATGGTGCCGGCACAAGAGCTATGAAGTTCAGAGGCGGTATGCCTGCGCTTGGCTCAATCAAGCTCTTTGGGCAGTACAGAAACGCAAACTCGATGGCCCTTTTGGACAAACACATCAGAAAAGTAGAAGATGATAAAGCAGTGGGTGGTGTGGGGCTGGATAACTACACGTGGCATACCGACCTGCCGCCCGGACACCCTATGGTGTGTGGACAGCAGACTATTGACTTTGACCTCTCAAACGTTGAGTACTGTAATATCGTTGCATGCTGGGGTATAAATTGGATTTCCACTAAGATGCCCGATGGTCACTGGCTTACCGAGGCACGCATGAAGGGTAAAAAAGTCGTTGCGATAACCACTGAGTACAGCTCCACTTGCAGTAAGGCTGATGAAATAGTAATTATAAGGCCCGGCACCGACCCCGCGTTAGCTCTTGGAATAGCCAGTGTTTTGATAAAGGAAAATCTCTATGACAAGAAATTTATTACAACACACACCGACCTACCTATGCTTGTCAGGATGGATACCGGCAACATGTGCAAAGCCGGGGATATCTTTAAAGATTATAAACCCAAGGAACTTAAACTGAAAAAAATAGTGAAAGAAGCAAAGGACCTGCCTAAGCCTGCTGCGACAAACGAGGGAATGCCCGGTGTTACAGAGGCTATGCGTAACTCATGGGGCGATTTCGTTATGTGGGACACTAAAACCGGCAAACCTGTTGCCGTCTCCAGTGACGACGTTGGCGAGCACTTCCACAAGTTAGGCATAGAGCCTGCCATTGAGGGTGAATTTACCGTTACCATAGATGGTAAAGATGTAAAAGTACGCCCTGTATTTGATGTAATTAAGCAGCATCTATCTGATACATGGACGCCTGAAAACACCTCAAAGGTAACATGGGCTCCAGTCTCCGCCATATACAGTCTTGCCAGACAATTTGCCAAAAACCCTGAGAAAGTTCTTTTCACTGTCGGCATGGGACCAAACCAGTTTTTTAACGCAGACCAGAAAGACAGAGCAATATTCTTAGTGGCGGCACTTACAAGAAATGTCGGATTCTTCGGTGGAAACGTGGGCAGTTACGCAGGTAACTACCGTGCGGCATACTTTAATGGAATGCCTCAGTACATGGCGGAAAATCCTTTTGATATAACATTGGATCCTGCAAAACCTGCAAAGGTTAAACTAACCTATGCTATGCAGTCCGCCCATTACTATTCACACGGTGATCAGCCTCTGAAAGTACATGGACATTATTTCAATGGAAAAAGTCATATGCCTTTTCCAACAAAATCCATGTGGTTTTCCGGTTCAAACTCCATTTTAGGCAATGCCAAGGGCCACTATGAGATAGTAATGAATCTCTTACGCCACCCGGCATATCGAGCCAAGGGAATGCACAAACGCATGATTGAAGCTGTGTTTGTAAACGAGTGGTGGTGGACAGGCACTTGCGAGTATGCCGACATTGTTTTTGGCGTGGATAGCTGGGCTGAGTACAATGCCCACGATATGACCCAGTCCTGTACCAATCCTTTTATGCAGGTTATGCCGCTTACTGAAATTAAGCGTATTCATAATACTAAGAGCAACGTGGAAACCTATCAGGGTGTGGCCCATGCTCTGGCAGGAATAACGGGAGATAAGCGCTTTGATGATTACTGGGCTTTAATGAATGCTCCCCACAAGGCAAAACCGTATATTCAGCGTGTGCTGAGCCATTCAAATATGTTTAAGGGCTACGATGTCGAGGACCTTTTGGTAAAGTCTAAGGATGGTATCCCGGCGCTTATGATGGGTAGAACCTATCCTAAGTTTATAGGTTACGAGCAGAGTAATGAGTCGAAACCGTGGTTTAGCAAAAGCGGAAGGCTGGAGTTTTATCGTGATGAGCCTGAGTTTAAAGACTATGGTGAGAGTATTCCTCTTCACCGTGAGCCGATTGATGCCACATTCTACGAACCAAATGTTATAGTGGCCTCTGCGCATCCGTTGATAAAACCCAAAAAGCCTGAAGACTACGGCTGGCCAAGCAGCGATCTGAGCCGCGAAACCCGTCAGGTACGTAACGTTATTTACACGGTAGATCAACTTTTAAAGACAGAGCATCCGCTCATTAAGGAAAAATATAATTTTATATGGCTCACTCCTAAGTACCGCCACAGTGTACACTCTATGTTTGCAGATTTGGATTACCTCTCAGTGTGGTGGGGGCCCTTTGGCGATATGTACCGCAAGGATAAGCGTAAACCTTGGGTAGGTGAAGGGTATATGGATATACACCCCGATGATGCTAAAGCCTACGGAGTTGAGGACGGTGATTACGTGTGGGTTGACGCCGACCCTGAGGACATGCCGTTTGCAGGCTGGCAAGGGCGCCCAAAAGAGTACAAAGTAGCTCGTTGTATGCTCCGTGCAAGATATTATCCGGGTACTCCGCGTGGAGTTTTAAGAACCTGGTTTAACCTCTATATGGCCTCTTTTGGTTCTGTAAAGGGACACGAAACGAGAAAGGATGGGTTGGCCAAGAGTCCTGATACCGGCTACCAATCATTGTATCGTTACGGAGGGCATCAGAGTGGAACACGCTCGTGGCTAAGGCCTACAATTCTTACCGATACACTGGTTCGTAAGGAACTCATGGGACAGGCAACTGGAGTGGGCTTCTGCCCTGATGTTCACTGCGCCAACGGCGCCCCCCGCGAGTCTTTTGTTAAGTTTTCCAAAGCTGAGGACGGCGGCGAGAGCGGTAAGGGTAAGTGGAGACCTATCTCTTTAGGTGGAAGGCCTACCTATGAAAGTGACAGCTTTAAAAAATATCTGAGCGGACAGTATGTCGGATAATACCAGCAAAGGAGGAAATAAATAATGGAAGACGTCTTTAACTGGCAAATAAACCGGAACATGAAGTACCCATATCCGGCAGCTAAACCGGAGAAACAATTTGCCGCAGTTTTTGACATAAATAAGTGTATTGGTTGCCAAACATGTTCCATCACCTGCAAAACCACGTGGACGGCTGGACGCGGGCAGGAATATATGTTTTGGAACAACGTAGAGTCTAAACCTTACGGCGGATACCCTCTCTACTGGGATTCCAAACTGCTGGAGAAACTGGGCGGCGGTAAATGGGCTAATAAGACTTACGAGGGGAAAACAATCTTTGAGAAAGCCGCCGAGGAAAACTTAAGCGTTAAGGGTTTTCTTCCTGCACTTGAGGATTGGTCATACCCTAACATGGGTGAAGATGAGATTTACGGCGGACAGGTAACACAGGGAATGCACATAGAGTCGCTTCCCCATCCGATCTGGTTTTTCTATCTGCCCAGAATTTGTAACCATTGCAGTTATCCGGCATGTGTAGCGGCTTGCCCGCGCCAGTCGGTTTATAAAAGACCTGAGGATGGAATAGTTCTCATTGATCAGTCACGGTGTCAGGGATACAGACAGTGTGTATCGGGTTGCCCGTATAAAAAACCTATGTACAATGCTACCACCAACAGGAGTGAAAAGTGCGTGGCCTGTTATCCAAAAACGGAAGCCGGCCTTCACACTCAGTGTATGGAGCACTGTATAGGGAAAATCAGGGTTCAGGGTTGGATTAACCCGCCTGACAAAGCGGACCCGACTAATCCTATAGACTACCTGGTGCATGTCAGGAAGATAGCGCTTCCGCTGTATCCGCAGTTTGGCACACAGCCGAATGTGTACTATATACCGCCGACTCATGTGCCTCCACCATATTTGACACAGATGTTTGGCACAGGGGTGGAAGCTGCAATTAAAGCCTATAAGGATGCTCCATCGGATACCACTTTGAAGGGGCTTTTGGTTTTGTTTGGAAGTTGTGCCGAGCTTATGACTAAGTTTGAAGTTAAAAACGATATAGCTATCGGCTACAACAGTAAGGGTGACATCGTAGCGCAAACCCCCATAGTGGAGCCCAATGTTATCAGGGAGCACTACGACAAGAAACTTGACGTTTATCGTCTGGATGTTACCTAAAAACGCCCCCGGTAAACAGGGCATATTACGACAGGAGGACTATAGAATGAGAAAAACGGTTATACAGGCCATCGCAATCTCGCTTATGCTCGTAGTTCTGAGCGTGGGCGCCTCTTTTGCCGCACAGGAGGAGGGCGTCAGGGTTGGATTTATAAAGGGTGACATTTCCTTAGGCAATGACGGACAGTGGCAGGCGGCAAAAGCCGTAAAGGTCCCGCTTCTGGCACTTGAAACTACCAATGCTCTAAAGAACGGCACTGTCCCTACGGCAGATGCTAAGGCACTCAACAGTAATGCCAGGTATGTATTTAACCTGTCAAAGCAGGCCCCGACAGTGACGGTTAAAGCGGTTCATAACGGTAAAAAGGTTGCCTTTCAGTTAACCTGGGACGATGCAACCTCAGATACGGAAAATGCAATAGACACTTTCAGGGACTCGGTGGCACTGATGTTTCCTGTTAATCAGGCAGCAACGTTTTACCCTTCTCCATTGATGGGAGCAAAGGGTGAGCCGGTTAACGTATGGCAGTGGAGAGCCGACTGGCAGGCGGAAAAAGACGGCAAGCGTAATCTCGATGCTCGCCAGCCCCTTACAGGCGGCGTGCATGTCTCTTACTCAGATGCAATTTTAAAAACGCAGTACCCTGAGAAACCGTCCCCTGATGCTACCATGATTCAGTATATATCGGAGGGCTACGGTACACTGACAAAACTGAAGCATCAAAGTCCGTCGGCTAAGGGCACATACAATAAAGGGAAATGGACAGTTGTGTTTGTCAGGGATATGAAACGTGCAGAGGGCGGAGATGCGGAGTTTGTTTCCGGTAAGAAGACTTACGTCAACCTTGCTGCATGGAACGGTGCAGGTGGTGATGTAAACGGTATGAAATCCATATCTATAGTGTGGACACCTCTGGTGTTTGACACTGAAAGGTAGGTCAAAAAAACGATGAATGCTGTAGAGTACGAAAAGGCAACCGCTGTTGTAAGAAGCAGGGTTTACGACTTGTTGGCGGCAGGGTTTCGCCAAATGAGTGAAGAGCATTTTCAGGAGCTTTCCGCAGGGCATTATATTTCTGCATGGAAAGAGGTAGTGGGGTATTTGACAGAGGGTGAAGAGCGTTTTCTGCCCCTTGTTGATTCCCTCTCCGAGGCTTTGAAAAGCAGTATCTACAGCAATTTGTATGATGAGTATAATAGTCTTTTTCTGCCCTACGGCCGGACACATGTCAGTCCTTACGAGATGGAAATAGCGAAGGATACGCCCCATCACTCTCTGACCTCACAGGCGGAGCTTGCGGATGTGGCGGGCTTTTATCGTGCTTTTGGCCTTGATCCGTCAGCAGATGTGCCTGAGCGGGTTGACCATATAGCTACAGAGCTTGAGTTTATGCACGTGATGGCGTTAAAGGAATCTGTGGCTGTGGAGGAAGGTGATGCCGAGCATATTGATATAGTACGTGCCGGGCAGCAGAGATTTATGACAGACCACCTGGGAAGGTGGGCGGCAAAGTTTAGTGATGGTGTGGTGGAAAGTGGTACGGGTAGTGTTTATCCCACCCTGGCTAAAATGCTTCGCCTGTGGATAGGTATTGATAATGCGATATTTTCAGAAGACACTCCGTTGCCCCAGTTCACGCATACTTTACCACAAAGTACTGTTGGAGTACCGGCAGGTTAAGGTACAACAGAGATAATTAGCAATATCCGCAGGCTAAAAGCCTGCGGATATTGTATTTCCCGCCGAGTATAGTGGTGTGCATAATTTTTTTAATACCTAAAACCAAGCTGCATTCAATCGTCTAACTTTGTTGGCATTGTCACAAGCTCCCAGCCGCCTGCGTTTACTTCTGACTGCAACTTGGTATAACTATATATCTATGCCTCAGTGCTGACAATATTGCCTACAGAGTTAACCGCACCCGGAGTTTGGTTACTCCGACTAGCCAGGTTCTGTATCAATGTCTGAAGGAATGTCTGAAGATTAGGTTGATTACCGGTGGGGGAATCAGGTGCTTTTTCTTTGGTCAGAGAATCTATCAGGTTCTGAAAAGTAGAATTTAAATCAGCAGTATTAGTGTTTGTTCCTGAACTGTCCGGGTTCAGGCTTTTCAGAAGATTCTGAAGCTTACTTGTCATATTTCCATAGCCATCTGACAGCAAGTGCGCTGCAGCGGCAGCTTTTCCGGAGTTGCCGGAGTTATTGGTATTGTCACTGTTACTATTACCGGATACCTGATTGCCCGTTGTATCCTGTTTGAGGGCTTTAAACATGCTGTGCAGGAAGGCGTTCAGTGCTTGTTTTACGTTGTCAGTGCCTGGTTTTCCACTGTCGTTGTTACTGTCATTATCGGTAGGGGCAGTTGAGGTGGCAGCTTTGGGAGCGTTAGGGCCACGCCCCTGAGGACCAAAACCGAGTTGGTCCAAAGTCTGCATGACACTATCCATAAAAGCGCGCATTTGCCCGCCTCCACCCTTAGGCCCGCCTACTTTTCCACTATCGTTATCACCATCCTTATCTACTGCTGAAATAGTGGTTTGTGTGCTCTGCATCGATATTGATAACTGAAAACTACTATACACTACACTGCCGCTTATTCCATCTACCGCCATGACAACCTCCTAAGTGCATATTCTTAACGTTTGGTTAATACGAATACTTTACTACATTATTGCATCATCGGTTATACTTACTATATCGGTCATATTTAAGAATACTTTAATCTATCTCATACCAAGTAGCAGTCATTCGATTAACTTTGTTGGCTTTGTCGAAAGCTCCTCACCGTACTAAAAGTACGCCTGCGTCGCTTTCTCCTTGCCGCCTCGTTACTCTTTTGACTGCTACTTGGTAAGTCTCTGTCAAGGTATATATTCAACCTACCCAAAGATTAACTGAAACGAGGGGTCAAGGGGAAATCATTTCCCCTTGCGGAAGGGATTCAAAGGGAAGGCAGCGCCTTCCCTTTGTCACTTTTATCTTTATCCCTGTGTTGATTCCTCAAGCAATCCTTTTACGGCTTCAAGTAATTCCTCAGCATTAACCGGTTTATCAAGAAACAGTTCCGGCAAAGATATATATGGTTTTATTTTAGCTTCTTTGTCACGGAATTGTTCAAGCATCCGTTCTCTCTCAAAGAGTAGCATTTTTCTGTAAGAGGTAAAGCGCAGGAAAAATTTATCTATTTTACTATCCACGCGATCCAGCAGTTCCTGCATTTCCTTTATAATTTCCTCATTGTTGATTTCATTTCTTGCTTGTTCTATAAAGCTCAGAGCGGAGCTTAAGATAATGACGGGAATGCTTCTTAATTCTTTTTTATTTTTTAAATCCTGTAAGGTGCTTATCCCGTTTTTTTTAGGCATCATTATGTCCAGAATTATAATATCAGGTTTTTCTTCTTTTGCTTTTTTAAATCCAGCCTCGCCGTTTTCAGCTAATAGCACTGCATATCCGTTTTGCTCCAAAACTATAGAAAGGAATTTCCGTGTAGCCTCGTCATCATCTACAACCAGCACTCGTTTACTCATAGGTATTCTCCTTTTGCATAATTTATTAGACTAACATTAAAACTCATTTGTTTGCTTTTTTACAGGTGGAAGCTTTATCTGAAAGATAGTACCTTTCCCTGCCTCTGTATATACATCCAGCGCCCCACCGTGCTCCTCTACAATTTTCTTTGTAATTGATAGCCCAAGGCCGTTACCCTTAGAGTGTTTTGTAGAGTAAAACAGTTTAAATATATTGGGAACGTCGGCGGCTTTAATCCCACAGCCATTGTCCTCCACCTCTAAATTAATATACCCGTCAGTGTCCGTATAAGTCCGCAGCAGCACTTTTGCGCATTCACAGGGAAGATATGCTTTGTCCTTACAGGTATCTACAGCATTAGAGAGCAGGTTCATTAAGGCGGTATATAGCGCTGCGTGGTCAAACATTACTTCAGGCAAGTGTTCCTCAAGTTGACCGCTTATGTCAACGCAATTGTTCCCGGTGCAGGCATGAGTGTCTTTATAGGACTGGAGAATCTCACATGCCAGCACGTTAAGGCGGCCTGGTTTAAGCTCAAGCTTATTAAAACGTGACAGATTAAGCAGATCGCTTGTGAGGGTTTCCATCTTAGTTATACCAATTTTTGTTATATCCCAGCCCTGTTTTACCAAATCCATGTCGGCGTTTTTAAATGCAGTGTCAATTATATATTTACCACCCTTTAAGGCGTTGAGAATATTTTTAGCTCCATGGATTATCTGTGATATAGCCAGCCCGATTGCAGCTTGCTGTGACTGCTCCGCCGCTGCTTTCTCCGCTTCCAGCCGTTTTTGAAATTCTACGGCAAAGGCCTCATTGGCCTTCTCTAAATCCATTATATCTCTGTAGGAACGTAAGCAGGTAATTATAGCAGTGTATAGTTTTTGGATTGTCAAATCGCTTTTTTCCAGAAAACCGTTAATATCGTAGTCAACAATTACAGATTTTTCCGGGGCAATTCCGGGTTGCCCTGTACGCAACAATATCCTGACAAAGCGGTTTTTCAATTCATCCCTGATATACTTTACCAGGTTCAGGCCTGCCAGGTCGTCTTCCATAACCACATCCAAAAGAATCACAGCTGTATCCATGTTATCTCTGAGCACAGAAGCGGCTTGTGTAGCAGAAAAGGCAAAGAGTAATTGAAGTTCTTTTTCCTGAAAAATAAAACCGGCAAGTGCTGATTTTGTAGCTCTTTGCAGCTCGGCATCATCATCTACAACAAGTACTTTCCAGAAATCCCTGATGGCTCCCGGCTGCTGCTCCTCGTCATCACTAAAAAATGAATATGTATCCTCTGTATCCTTCATAAGCACACCCGAAGTTTTTTATATAAAAAAGTCAGGATAACTCCTTTGGTATAGTAATAACAAAACTGCTTCCATGCCCCTCCACACTCTCACAATATACTTCACCTTTGAGCGTTTGAGCTACTATATTATAAACAATATGCAAACCCAGCCCACTGTTGCCCCCTTTACGGTTAGTTGTGTAAAACGGGTCAAATATTTTACCCAGTATTCCTTCCGGTATTCCTTTGCCGTTGTCGTTAAACATCAGTACCACATTGTTGAAGTTTTCTATAATGCTGATATCAATGGTACCATCCCTGTCCTTGTCGAAAGCATGAATAAACGAATTCATAATAAGGTTGGTTATTATCTGTGCAATTGCTCCGGGATAGCTATCCAGCTCAACCTCTCTGTCACAATGTATGTGTATTTGGTGAGGAGTTTTTTTAATCATAGGTTTTAAACTCATAATAATCTCCTCAACGTATTCCTTGAGTTTAAATTTACGCCTCTGATGGCTGGTCTGGTCACCGGATACCATCTTAAAACTTTTAACCATAGCGGAGGAACGTAAAAGATTCTTCACTATAATATCACTGTCCTCGGAGGCTACCTCGAAATATTGCTGCATTTTCGATTTTGTGAGTTTGTTTTGTTCAAACAACTGAACAATTTCATTGGTTTTTTCAAGCAGATGTGAAGCGGACATCACGCTTGAGCCTATAGGCGTATTTATTTCGTGTGCGACACCTGAGACAAGCTGCCCCAAAGCAGCCATTTTCTCGGACTGTATTATTTTTTCCGTGCTAAGCTTTAGTTTATCGTTTGTTTGCCTTAACTCCTCAAGAAGGCGTCTCTGTTTCTCCTCAGCTTCTTTTCGTTCGGAGGTATCATTAAATACGACAACTGCGCCTGCCGGTTGCTGGTTTTCGTTAAAAATAGGAGTTGAAACATATTCCACAGGGAAACTGGTGCCGTCTTTTCTCCAGAACATCCTGTCATTTACACGGTAAACCACACCGTCTTTAAAAGTCTTATATATGAAACAATCCTCATTTTCACAGTCGGTTGTGTTGGGATAATTATGGTGAATGATGCTATGTTTGTGTTTTCCAAGGAGCTCTTCCGCCCCCCAGCCAATCATTTTAGAGGCGGCAGGATTTACAAATGAGATAATCCCATTGGCATCCAGCCCATAGATTCCCTCACCGGCGGAGTTCAAAATCAGCTCGTGCTGCATCTTTAATTTTACTAATGCCTCCTCAGCGCCACGGCGAGCTATGATACCGGCAAGCGTGTTTGATACTGCTGTCAGGAAGTCCTCCTCAATATGGCTCTTTTTGTGTCCCTCTTTCAGGTATAGGTTAAATATGCCGAGAAGTTTACCGGCCAGCTTAATAGGAACACAGAAATGCCCATGTTGTGTCATTCTCCTAAATGTAATATCATGGCGGTCGTCTATGCAATCTGAAAAAACCATTTTACGGCTGGCTGCCGCTTTACCACAGAGACACTTACCAAAGGGTACCTCATCGCAAGCCTCTAAAAGTTCAGCAGAAAAGCCCTTATGTACTTTTAGTTGTAAGATTTCCGCATTGTCTTTGACAAGAAAAATAGCTCCTTTAGATTCAAACTTTAACCATGGCAGGGTTATTATAGTCTCTAAGATTTTATCCATTTGTTCAATGAGAGTAATAGGCTCAAGTGAAATTCTAAGTATTGTGTTTAGCACGCTTTGTATCTGATATTGAACCTCATGATCTCTTTCTACCATCTTGTTGTAAAGAGCAATCTTTATAGCGGCATAAAGAGCGCTGTCATGGAATGGTTTTAAAATGTATCCATAGGGATTAGTTCTCTCCACGCGTCTCAAAATTGCCTCATCAGCATAAGCAGTCAGATATATTATGGGTATGCTGGAAATAGCCTTTATGCGCCTTGATGTTTCTATTCCGTCATACTCACCCCTGATATTAATATCCATCAAAATCAGATCGGGGGGGGATGCCTCTACGCATTTAATGGCTTCCTCTCCGGTACCGACAGTTCCGGCAATCCTGTAGCCCCAGCTCTGAAGCAAGGTGCTTATCTCCAGAGACACCACCGCCTCATCGTCAACAACAAGAATACTCTTTTTTAGCATGATATTTTATTTAATATATTCAGTACATAATATTTAAACAGCCGTATCAGGCAAACGGCCGCACGTACCCTATTGTATCATAAAAAACGTTTTTGTTTCAAAGATAATAAGCGCACTCCCACAACCATGTAAAACAGAGCTGTGATCTCTGTAAGACAACAGCGGCATGTGGCAGTGCACTTAAAGGCTATATTTGCAGGGTTAACTAAAAGAGCCTCTTAGACATTTTATCCTCAGCCTCTGCACACTCCTGCTCAGTGAAGATATCCTTAAACACCGGTAACACCTTGTTGAAAATATAAAGGAGGAAAAACGGTGCGGCAAGCAAGAACAAAGCAGGAATAAGGCCCTCTTTAAATATCTCGATATTTTTTGAAAAAACCGGCAAATTAAATTCCAGAAAGCCTGCAAAGCTGCGGGACATAGACTGCCCGCCGATAACAACGTCCCAACGCATTGTAAAGACGCCCATCAGCACCAGCGAGGCGGCAATAAAGGACCTGAGCATAGTTAGATTTGGAAGCACAAGAAGAATGAAAGGCAGAATCATCCCTAATATCCACTGCACCACTATCATCTTAAAGGCAAAACGCTTAAACAACAGCTCGCTCATTATGTGCCAGAACTCCTCCGCCGTGTATGCGTGAAACACTATGTCTATTCCCTCTAAAAGAAATGCTATGACCAAAAAATATGCAAGCACTTTGCTCATACTCTTTATAGGTACAAAACAGATAAAATGCTTTTTAAAAGCCATTCCCGCTATATAGGTGACAATGCAAACGGCAACACCTGATATGACGGCTGACATAAGAAAAATGAAAGGCATAAGTGGAGTTTTCCACAGAGGCACGGTTTTTACGGAACCAAAAATAAAACCTACATAACCGTGAAGAAGTCCTGCTGCAGGGATTCCGGCGGTTGCCAGAATCTTTATTATTTTATGATCGAGGTGTAGTGCCGCTTCACTGACGTCATAGCTGCCCAGGGTCATTACCTTGTACATTAGACCCACTATACCGTCTCTTTCCTGTGCCTGCTTTACAATATACGGCCTGAAGACAAACCATATCTCAAACACAACTATCGCCATATATGATAAGTACACAAATGTGAAGGCTGAGATTGCAGAATAAAAGTGAGGTGTCATCATAATATTAATGGACCTTTGGGGTTGCGTCAGGTGAAAAAGAAGGGGAGAGGGCGCCATTATCAAAAGAGCCAGGGAAAACACCAGAGAAAACTTAGCTACCGGCCTTAGCTCATCCTTTCCAAAAACATGATACATTGATGAAAGAACAAACGCACCTGCCACAAGACCGGTCAGGTAAGGATATATAACAATGTGAATTGTCCAATATATATATTCATTAGGGTATGTGAAAAACTCCTTTACAGTCCAATACGCTCCATGCGCAAGTGTATGCTCTTCCATTACTGATTCTCCTTTATTTTACTATGTGGTCAAGGCCAATATAGAACACATGTGGCTCGTTGCCATATTCAGGTTTTAGCACAGCAACTCTTTGAGTGCTCACGATTTTAAACACCTCACTATTGGGGTCGTGGAGGTAACCTATCTTTCTGACTCCAAAAGCACACGCATCTATGCAGGCTGTCTGTTTGCCCTTGGTTATCCTGTGGTAGCAGAAAGTGCATTTGTCAGCCGTGTTGGTTACAGGATTAAAAAACCTTGCGAAATACGGACAGTTGGTTACACAGTAACCGCATCCTATGCACCATGAGCGGTCAACCAGAACAACACCGTCTTCCATTTTATAGGTGGCACCGGCAGGGCATACCTGTACGCAAGAGGGCTTTTCGCACTGGTTACAAAGCTTTGGCACAAAAAACTCCTTAGCAACTTCCTCATCTTTCAGTTCTTTGCCATAAGGGTCATTTGAGGTAAAACCATATCGGGCTCCCCTTGGGGAGTCAATAATCACCTCACCGTCCTTCGTCTGTATATATCTCTCCACCCAAGTGCGCTGTACTTCAGCCTCAAAAGGAATTTCATTTTCCAGCTTACACGCTTTGGCACACATGCCGCATCCTACACATTTGGTTGTATCCACTACAAAGGCCCAACGTTTCTTCTTACTGAATGACTCCACAAGTGATGCCAGAGCCTCCGGTTTAAATATCTCAAGAGCACTTATTGGTATTGTCATACCGGCTACAGTGAGCAACCCTGCCTTAATAAAATCTCTTCTTGTTACCATGACCTGCTATCTCCTTATGTTTTGGCAAAACAGCCTAAGCCGCTATTTAAATCCCGCTGAGTGAACATCGTGACAAGTTACACACTCAATGCCGGCATTATGGGTCTTGGGGTCTATCATCTTAAACTTTACTGTACCCTTGGCCCCTGCATACTCTGCCGGTCTGTACGGCAGTTTTGCATGACATCTCTTACACAGCTCCCGGGTGCTGTCCACACCTATCTCAAGAAGGTATTTAAAATCTTCTTTCAAGTCAACAGGGTGCTTCTTAGCCGCCTTTTCAGGTAAGGCATGACAGCTTTCACACTCTACTTTCTGATGTCCGGAGGCGCTTATTTTTTCCACCTTATCAGCATGGCAGGTGCCACAGAACTCCTGTCCCATGTGTTTGGCCGGATAATCCTGCCAGTACTTCTCATTACCTGTCCTGTGCCACTGATACTTGTAATCGCCGTTTTTAGCGGTAAAATCTGCCGGCACATAAATTGTCCTTAAAATCAAAAGAAAAATAACCGCTCCTAAAATTACTATCACCGGACGCCACGCATGGCTCATTTTCATTTTCCTGCTCCTTTTCTTAAAAGCCCATTGTATCTTTTATCTGAAATTTCGGTGATTATAATATAAAAACTTTGAGAAGTCAACCATTTTTTTGTAATTGCAGCAGCAGATGAAAAAATAAACTTTAACCAATTCTATCGGGCTGCTGGTTTTTCTATATCGGATTTCGGGTATAAATTTCAATTATTGACAGAGCGGGTTTTGACATGTCACAAAATGATTTCATAAGGCTCTGCGCAAGGCTTTCTGCCGGCATGGTGTATCCCTCTTTGTAAAGCGTTGTTAGAAACTCACTGTGTGTCCTCTCCGCTCTGTACTGTGGATATCTGGTTGGAAATTTCAGGTATTTTTCAATATCTGACAGCTCGCAATTAAACAGAAGCGACGCCGTATAAACAATCCCGCCTTGTGGAAGATAAAGCGAGCTGCCCAGAATCTTTTTAGAGTTTAAGCAAATATCCGATATACCCATCAGAGACAGCTCCCTGACGCCGTAGCTGCTAAGTACCGACATAATCTTCATATTAACTGTGTTAAATACATCTGAGGGGTTAACAAGCACATTGGACATTGTGGAAAAGGTAAGAATCAGCATTCCTTTTGAGAGCACAACAGCGCCGCCTCCGCCCATTCGTCTTAAAACCCGTATGCTGCTCTGCTGTGCCCTGTGCATGTAAACCTCATCAGCGGCAACATTTGATCGGCCAAGCACTATTAGAGTTTCGCAGGGCTCCCATACACTGAAAAAAGGCCTGTCGGGCGCTATTACGTTACAGAGTATATCCCTGTCGGAAAACTCACCGATTGTTACGCCTGAACAATAGGACTTTGAGTTTCGAGGCACTTCTGAATTTCCTTTCGCAGCCGGCTTACAAATCGTGCGGCAGACCTGCCCTCGTGCACCCTGTGGTCAAACACTATGTTTAGGATAAAACTTAAACTCCTCTCATCTACAGATGATATACCTAAAGAGGCGCTCTGATACCTGTTTATCAACGGTGTAAATGACTCCACACCCTCTGAGGAAAGATCGGTCACTGTAAAGGTACTGCCTGTGATTTCTTCCGGTTTGAGGGCATTTTTCAAATACTTTTTAGTAGCGCTGAAGATTAGCTTGTTTATCTCATCGGGGGAAGTCCCGTGCAGATTGCCAAGGCTGACAACTCTGAGGCCGCTGCCAAGGTCAATGGTATAGCCGATATTTATCAGGTCGTATGTGTATATATTGCCGTTGTGGAAGAAGGAATTAAACTCTGGAAATATCTGAAGTGTTTCACATGTTAATTTCAAAATCAGGGGCGTCAGGCTGCTTAGAAGGCTTCCAAAAGGGGCTTTGCCGGTATGAGCAAAAGACGGCGGCAGTGTAACCTTTGCCGCAAGATTGGTGATGAGAAGGTTCTGGCTGCTTGAAAGAGCTGCAACCTCGGCGGCCTTCCATCGCGGGATTCTTTTTAGAGTTGTATTTACAGGCGGGATAGCATCCACACGGCTGTCGTCATAGCCTGAATATGATTTTATTTTCTCCGGCGTTTTTTTCCCAAGGTATGCCGACACGTCCGATTCTTTTACAAAAGCCCTGCCGTTGAATACATCAGATAAGAGGCCGTGCTCTGTCATCATTCGACTCGCAGAGTTTGAATACAGGGTTGTCAGGCCGGCTGTTTTAGCAGTGTTTTCAGCGGCTGTCTCCGGTTGTTTGGGGGTGATACTCCGAGGCACAGCCTCTGTAATAACAGCCAATACGCCGCCCGGTTTAATCTCGTCATTTTCACTGCACATAAGCTCAACGTATCCGCTTTCAGGGCTCTCTACGTCAACCACTGACTTTGATGTCTCTATCCGGCATAAAATATCCCCTTTTTCAATGTGGCTGCCTGTTTTGAACATTATCTCGGCAACGACAATGGAATCGTCGGTGACGTTTTCAAAAGGAACCACTACATCTGTCTTAATTGCCACTATACACTCTCCAGACGGTGTTAACTATAAGAGTTGCATTTATCAGAACCACTCTTTCAAGCTCACCGGCAGCCGGAATCGGCACCGGCATGGATGACACCCTGCAGAGCCTCTTAGAGGCATGTCCATTTTCACAAAGTATTGATATTATCTCTGAACCTATACCTCCTGAGGCGGAACACTCCTCGGCGGTAAAGATGTAATCAGTGCCGATTGCCACCGACAGGTGTTTGTACTCAATGGGATGAATCTGAGTCAGGACAATAATCTCAGAGAGAATGTCTTTTTCAAAAAAGAGACTGTTTGCCGCACTTAGTACCGCATTTACAGTGCCTCCGTAGGTTATTATAGTTACGTCGGCTTTTGTGTCCTTAGGGGAAAATCTCACAACAGGATAGCCGGTGTTGAGGGACTCAAGGGTGTAATTGTTGAATATCTCCTCTGCCACCTGCCCAAACACCCTGGCATAATCCACCTTGTTTTCAATGACAATGACTGGATGCCTTTCCTGTTTGTATATGGTGTCGTAAATATGTACGATATCTGTCAGACGGTTTAACGCTATAACCTTAACATTGTCAATCCCGATAAGAAACTTTTCAAGGCTCTGGCTGTGAGTGGGCCCGAAACCTTTTGTACCGCCCATCGGTGTTCTTATAACCACAGGACATGAGATTTGTTTATTGTACATGTGGTAAAACTTAGAGGCATGATTGACAATCTGGTCAAAAGCGAGAGTTATAAAGTCTCCGAACATTATCTCGACAAAGGGCCGGAATCCGCCCATTGCCAGCCCATTGGCAACCGCCGTTATGGCCGCCTCACTAATGGCTGTGGTCAGAACTCTGCCCGGGTATTTCAAAGAGAGGTCTTTTGTGGCTTTAAATGCGCCGCCGTATGGGCTGTGTATATCCTCACCGATAAGGATTACATCCTCGTATTTATCCATAAGCGACATCAGTGCGGCGTTTACTTTATTTATCACCCGCTGCCGGGAAACATCAGGGCTGACAACAGTCCACTTAAGGGGCTCGCTTCTCACAGCCTGCACATCACCGTAATAGTTTTGAGGCGGCTGGTGCTCACCGGTTTTTACCTCACTTAGCGCCTCAGCTATCTTAGCATCCACCCTCAGCTCTATTTGCTTGTACAGTGCGGGGTCGGCCTGTTTTATTATATTTAACGGGTCGCACTCTGAGTGCCGCCGTATCTCCTTAGGGTCCCTCAGGTCATCCCCTGTTGAGTGAGCCGACAGACGGTACGTCTCTACGATATGAAAAGCCGGTTTTCTTTCACTGCGTACATAGGAAATGCTCTGTGCGGCATCCTCAAATAACTTGTCTGTTTCATATATGGAGCTTTCAAATGTTGCTATACCAAAGGCGGCTGGGCGGGCGGCTATTTTTCCGGCAAGAGTGATTTCCTGGGCGGTTGACTGGGCATAGTGGTTGTTCTCCAGAACAATCAGAAGGGGGATTTCCCATTTGGAGATAATATTGAGAGTTTCATAAACAAGCCCCTGCCCCAGAGTGCCGTCTCCAATAAATACAACTCCGATACCGGTGGTTTTTTTAAGTTTATACGACAGAGCTATCCCTGCAGAGACACCTGTTATGCCGCCCTGAATGCCGTTAGAGAAGAAGCGTCTCTTGTTGTGAAAAAGGTGCTGGCTTCCACCTATGCCTCCGCATGTGCCGCCACTGCGGCCAGTTAGTTCCAGTGTCAGGCCCTTGACGTCTCCGGTAAATGCAATATAATGGCCGTGGCAACGATGGTTGGAATATACAAAATCCCCGTCTTTGAGCTGTTTACAGAAAGCAAGTGCCGAGAATTCCTGACCTGTGCACGTATGCACCGTGCCGTTGACAAGTCCCTGTCTGTAGAGCCTGAGGAGCTCCTCTTCCACCGACCTGATTAAGACAGCCTCCTCTACATACTGATGATGTATCACCTCTGACATGTTAGCAAATACACTTCATGGCTGTAAAGACTGTGTTTCAACGTATCATCGGCTACTGCCGTCTTTACTCAAAACTGCACAATAATTAATGGTAATGTTGTTTTTAACTATTCTTTCCATCGGAAAATCTTCAACAGGCAACACTCTCTCGTTAACTATCATCAGTCCATTTGAGCTCAACATGTCCCGAATCTCATCCACTGTTTTAAAATGATAGATATGGTCTATTGCAGGGCAATTTACACAGGTTGAGATAAATATCTTTCCATTTGGGGAAAGTATATTTCTAATCTTTTTGAGCAGCGCTCCGGGATTTGCAACGTGCTCAAGCACCTCTCCCATGGTTATCAGCTCATATGTTTTACTGTTGTGAAAATCCATTATATCGCAATTGTTGTAGGT
Organism: Nitrospirae bacterium YQR-1; assembly: GCA_039908095.1. NCBI lineage: Bacteria > Pseudomonadati > Nitrospirota > Nitrospirae bacterium YQR-1. The sequence continues at coordinate 123,857 of JAMOBJ010000003.1, read as the reverse complement.
TACTTTTTGGGTTTCTTTGAAAAAAAACTCAATCAGGGATTTGGTAATTTCTATTGACTGAGGGCTTATATCTACAACGGTAAAGCTGTTTACGTTTGATAAATGCGTAATGGCGGCTTTAAGAAACAGACCGTGGCCCGGGCCGATTTCAAGGTAAGAATAAACTGACTCCGCTTTGCCGGCGATAAACTTATCATAAAACTTATAAATTTCATAATGAGTTTTCCACAGAAATTGTGAGAGAGCAAGCCCTGCCATATAAGACTTCATCTTAGACAGATTTGAATAGGTTTGCTCAAAAGACATTTCTGAGGATTTTGTGGGATACTCTCCGCTTTTGAGAAATTTCTTTTGGCAATCCAGCATATCGGCACATAACTCTATGTAAGCATCTACAGCATAATCTATATCAATGTTCTGAGAGTTCAGCCACGCGGTATATTCAGTTAAAAAAAGGTTGAATTCATCAAAAAAAACCTTGTCTCTTTTGGAGAAATCCTTTTCTATTTTCTTTTTTTGAAACAGGGATTTTTTATAAATTAAATCTAAAACTTCAGTATAGTCCTGCATAGCTCTATATTCCGTCCTCTCCTAAAGCGGAGATATTCCAAAACCAACACAAGGCTGTTTAAGTCCGGTACTCTGCATTAATCCTGATATAGCCCTCGGTTAAATCACAGGTGCGCACTTTTGCCGCTTTTTTACCCATATTTAAATTTACTGTAATATGTATTTCTTTTTCCTTTAACACCTCTGTGGCGGCAGAGTCGTTATCAGCGGAGAGTCCGTTTTTAACGACTTTAGCTTTATTGAAATAGATATCCACCCTGAGGGGGTCAAAGTGCACGTCAGAAGTACCCATGGCGGCCATGATGCGTCCCCAGTTTGCGTCATGACCGTATATGGCGGTTTTAACAAGCGGGGAGTCTGCTATCTTACCGGCTACAGCTCGGGCGGACTCACTATCAGGAGCGCCTTTGACCTCCACAGTAATAAACTTAGTGGCGCCCTCACCGTCTTTTACTATCATATCGGAAAGATGTGAGAAAGCCTCAGTCAGGGTCTTTTGAAAACTTTTGAACTCCCTCGAGCCCTGCCCTATTGGTGCATTTCCGGCAAGGCCGTTTGCAAGGACTATCAGCGTGTCGTTTGTGCTCATCTGTCCGTCAACTGTAATGCTGTTAAAGGTGTCATTGACTGCGGCAAGCAGAGCCTCCTTAAGCGCTCCGGTTTCAATTGCTGCATCGGTTATGGCAAATGAGAGCATGGTGGCCATGTTGGGACAGATCATCCCTGAGCCTTTGGCAATTGCCGACAGTGTTGCCTGCGTTTTACCAAATTTCATCCCTGTTGAAAACAGCTTTGGAAACGTATCGGTAGTCATGATGGCGTTGGCGGCATCAAGCAGGGTGGATTTGCCCATGTTGCCGGCTAATTGAGGTATCATAGGGATTATCCTGCTCATTGGAAGTGGGGTGCCTATTACGCCGGTTGAGCAAATAAACACCTCGGAGCCGGGGATTTTCAGAGCTTTTGCCAGGGTGGCGGAGATTTTCAAGGCATCCGCCATTCCTTTTTTACCGGTGCAGGCGTTGGCGTTTCCGCTGTTGACCAAAACAGCCCTTCCGTACCCGGCAGATATTCTTTCCATATCTATAATAACAGGGGCGGCTTTAACGGTGTTTTTTGTGAAAACCCCTGCAGCGTGTGCCCTTACAGTTGAATATATGACAGTCATATCCCTGCGGCCCGGTTTCTTTATAGCCGCCTCCGCAGTTGATATTAAAAAGCCTTTAGGAATATCCTCATTTGACATTAAAAGTCTCTCCTGTTATGAATTATCGTTAATTGCACACCGATAAAGACTAACACGACAGGCCGGAAAATATCAATCAGCCTTGAACACATTATTGCCCCCGGCAGTGCTTGAAAACTGACACCATGCAGTGTTGAGTGGATAACAGTTTTGGCACATAATCTCAATATTCTTATGGAAAGATTAGTCTTTACCAGTATTGAAAAATTGTTGCTTTTTACACAGACAAAATAGTAGGCTTAACCGTATGGATATGTTTAATGACAAGCCTGTGATTTATGATTCTTTTCGGTCTGACGCTCAGCTTGTTGTAGCACAGGCTGATACATTAAGTGCTTGTCAAAACTTACCGGATGATACTTTTTCACTCATTGTCAGTTCCCCTCCCTACAACATCGGAAAAATTTATGAAAAAGAAATGTCTTTACAAGAATATCTACAATGGCAGGAAACGGCTATTTTGCAATTTGTGCGAATTTTGAATGAAACAGGTAGTTTGTGTTGGCAAGTTGGTAACTATGTAAATAACGGAGAGGTTTTTCCTCTGGATATTTACTTTTATCCCATCTTTAAGAAAGCAGGATTAAAGCTTCGCAACAGAATTATTTGGCATTTTGGTCATGGCTTACATGCATCTCATAGATTTTCAGGGCGTTATGAAACACTGCTATGGTTTACGAAAACAGATAATTACACTTTTAATCTGGATAAAGTAAGAGTACCATCCAAGTACCCTGGTAAACGTCATTATAAGGGAGAGAAGCGCGGACAGCCAAGTGGCAATCCCTTAGGTAAAAACCCTTCTGATTTTTGGGAAATTATCACTGAGGAGTTTGAAGCAGGGGTTATTGAGATTCCTAATGTTAAGTCAAACCACCCTGAGAAAACATCTCACCCATGTCAATTTCCAATTGAACTCATAGAGCGTTGCATACTTGCATTCACAAAAGAAAGAGACTGGATTTTGGATCCTTTTTGTGGTGCAGGTTCTTCACTCATTGCTGCCGTTAAACATAATCGCAAGGCAATGGGTATAGACAGAGACGCAGAATATTGTAAAATTGCTACAGAGAGATTAAACTCATATTATGAAGGCACACTTCAGATACGCCCTCTTGGTAAGGAAATATTTAAACCTACCGGCAGAGAACGTGTTTCTCAAATCCCTATAGAATGGCCTAATATGGTTCACAAATAGATGATAATTGCTGGAATTTTTTCATTTAATAATGGAAAGGAGACAGTTGAAAAGAAATACCCTCACTTATTAAAAGAAATTGAATATGTTATTTTATCTGTAGATGCCGGTGAACATATTATTAAAGAAAGCAAAGAAAGAACGATGAAAGGAAAAATGCTATACAGTCCTGTTGCACTAAACAAATCCTTTAAAAAACATTTTGCTTCTATGCAATGGACTAACTATAAGGTTAATTGTGAATATCCTACAAGGTATTATACCGCAGCTCATAATCCAAAACCGATGGCTGGTGGTGCTTTCCGTGACATGGATTTTGTAAAGGAAAAACTTGGTGTTGAGGTTCAGTTCGGTAAATATGCATTTATGGTTTATAATGTGTGTGCGAAAATGACTATTTTTCATAACCTTGGTGTTATTGATACCGGAGTTGAAATAGTACCTATAAAAGAGTTTGCAGATGAAATGTCAACCGGCGTTTCCTACTTTGAACAGTTTGTTTGGGATTTGGAGAAAAGGGGAAGTGCCGACATTGATATTCCGGTAATGATTATTGGAATTTCGTACTAATCTATATCAAAAAGAGATTCTCTTAATAAAATCATCCTGCTTATGGTTTCATGGCAAACGAAAAGGTAAGCAAAGCAAAAACTCTGAGTATTCCCTGAACTTTATTTATTATCAGCACTTTGATATAAGACCTTAAAAACAGGGCACTGAATGAACATTATCAGGCGGCTTATAAAATACGGCATCATTGCAGCACTACCACTTATTCCGGTGGTTTTAATCATCACACTTTTCATCCCGGATTTCATCTGGAAAGTCCCTGAATTCAACTACATTAAGAAATCATACAAAAAAAGCGATGTGGTTTTACTTGACAGACACGGAAATCCGCTGCAAGAGATTCGCATAGACACCGCAGGCCGGCGGCTTAACTGGACTTCAGTTGACGAAATATCCGGCTCTTTCAAACAAACACTGGTGTTTTCAGAGGACAGGCATTTTTATACACATTCCGGTGTGGACTACAAAGCGCTTATAAAAGGTGTGCTTGATACATATACAAAGAAAAAGCGCAGGGGCGCTTCCACAATTACTATGCAGTTGGCTGTTGTTCTAAAGAAAGACATCAAGAGCAACAAGAAAATATTTGCTAAAAAATGGGATCAAATCCTGGCGGCAAGGGTTATCGAAAAACACTGGTCAAAAAACGAAATCCTTGAGGCGTATTTGAACCTGATAACATTTCGGGGAGAGCTTCAGGGAATAAGCGCCGCCTCTTACGGTCTCTTTGGAAAGTCCCCGGACGGGTTAAACGAAACAGAGTCTTTTATCTTAGCCTCTTTAATAATCTCCCCAAACGCAGCCCCTGAGGTTACGGCAAAACGTGCTTGCGCGTTGAGTAAAGCTATGGGCAAAAACACCGAATGTGCGCAAATTGAAACTCTCACAAAAGAGCAGTTAACTGTGCCGTATAAAATAACTCCTGCGCTCTCGTTGGCTCCCCATTTTGCAAGGAAATTCCTCAAAGCAGGCTTTGATAATTTAACAACCTCTCTTGACGGTAATCTTCAGAGATACCTTATCGAAACCCTCAACAACAGTATCTACCGGTTACGCCAAAGTAATGTAAGAGATGGAGCAATTCTGGTGGTGGAAAACAAAACCGGCCGGATACTTGCTTATGTGGGTAATTCAGGGTTAAGCTCCAGTGCCGGCCATGTTGACGGCATTACTGCAAAAAGACAGGCAGGCTCCACTCTCAAACCCTTTCTGTATGAGTTGGCGTTAGAGAAGAAATATCTTACCGCAGCCTCAATAATTGAAGACACCCCCGTACAATTACAAACCACCACAGGGCTGTACGTGCCGGAAAACTATGATAACACCTACAAAGGCGCTGTGTCTTTGAGAACGGCGTTATCATCGTCTCTCAACATCCCTGCCGTTAAGACAATAATCTTAACCGGTATAGAGCCGTTTTACAACCTCCTCAGACTGCTTGGGTTTGATAGTTTAACGGAAGGGGCCGACTACTATGGCGCATCACTTGCACTGGGTTCAGCCGACATAACTCTTATGGAGCTGGTTAACGCCTATAGAGCACTTGCAAACAAGGGCATATACAGTCCGTTGTCAATGACGACAGTTAATAACACACCCATATCCGGCAAAAGAATAATGGATGAGAGGGCGGTTTTTATAATTTCCTCAATCCTCTCCGACAGAGAGGCGCGGAGCACCACGTTTGGGCTTGAAAATCCACTTTCCACAAAATTCTGGAGTGCCGCCAAAACCGGTACAAGTAAGGATATGCGGGATAACTGGTGTGTGGGCTATTCAGAGACATACACGGTGGGAGTTTGGGTCGGCAATTTCTCCGGTGAGCCCATGCGGGATGTGACCGGAATAACCGGGGCCGCCCCCCTCTGGCTTGAGGCTATGACATATCTGCACAGATTCAGTCCGTCTCAGCCCCCTGCCCCGCTTTCTCAGTTAGTACAAAGACAGATTTCATTTTCAGCGACCTCAGAGTCACCGCGCCTTGAGTGGTTTATAAAAGGCACTGAGCCGGATTCCGTCATCGCAGCCGTAAAATCCGAGGGTATTACACATATCTCATATCCGGTTGAGGGTGCCATATTTGCCATAGATATAGATATTCCTGACGACACTCAGCTTATCCCGTTTAACTACAAACCCGCAGGCGGGAATTTCCAGTGGATAATCAACGGTGAAAACACCGGCGTATTTAAAGACACCTTTCTCTGGAAACCTCAATCCGGCAAATATACCGTCTCCATAGCTAACAAAACCGGTGCTGTTGTTGACACTGTAACGTTTGTGGTCAGATAATACCAAGTTGCATTCATTCGATTAACTTTGTTGGCTTCGTCGAAAGCTCCTTGACGTACGAGCATAGTACGCCTGTGTCGCTTTTTCCTTGCCGCCTCGTTACTCTTTTGACTGCAACTTGGTATAACTGGAAGGAGGGAAAAGATGAGGGGATTTTAAAGGAACCGGAAACACAGTATAACAATAAGAAAAAAGAGCAAAATGGCCGATGTTAAATGGCAAGCATTCTGTCAAGCGCTTTATTCGCCGGCACTCTGATTTCCTCTGGAACCTTTACAACATTTTTCATATCTCTTAAGGCCTCATACACCAGAGTAAGATTGGTTTTTTTCATATTGGGACAGACCATGTCCTTGCGCAGGGGGTAAAAAACCTTACCGGGATTTTCTTTTCTTAGTCTATAGAGCAGTCCGATTTCTGTACCGACTATGAACTCTGAGGCCGGTGAGGATGCAGCATATCTTAGCATGCCGGAGGTGCTTGTAACGTGGTCGGCAAGCTCAAGCACATCAATCCTGCACTCAGGATGAGCCATCAGCAGGGCATTGGGGTGCAACGCCCTTGCCTCTGAAACATCGGACGTTCTTACCCTGTCATGGACATGGCAGTAACCATCCCATGAGATTACCTCTTTTTTAGTATTTTTCTGTGCCCACATGGAAAGATTCTTATCAGGGATACAGATTACTTGCTCTGCCGGCAGCGACTCAATGACCTTAACTACATTTGCAGAGGTACAACAGATGTCACTTTCGGCCTTGACCTCAGCAGTTGTGTTTACATAAGCTACCACCGGCACACCCGGGTACTTTGCCTTTATGTCTCTTAGCGTAAAGCTTGCCGGAAACACGTATCCTGGAGGGTTCTGATAGCCCGGAAAGGCTTGATAAATCCCTCTGGGGCCGTCAAGGGCTATCATCTCAGCCATTGGGCACATTGCATCCAAAGCAGGAATCAAAACTGTTTTTTGTGGTGACAAGATGGAGGCACTCTCCGCCATAAAATTCACTCCGCAAAAGACGATTACCTCGGCGTCGGTCTCCGCAGCTTTTCTGGATAGTTCAAGGGAGTCCCCTGTAAGGTCAGCCAATGCCTGAACCTCATCTCTCTGATAATTATGTGCGATTATCAGAGCCTTTCTCTGTTCTTTTAATTCTAATATTTGTTCTGTCAGTTCAAGGTGCTTCAATTTCTCTCCTGTATATTTTGTAAACCTTACGGGCGAATATTTGTAAACAGCACTGTGCCGTCAGAGGTAACCACCCTAAATATCTGCCTTGATGAGGCAAAAGTCATCGCACTTTTTTCCGGCAACACAGACTGTATTTTGTCCCGTGGGTAATAGGTCGTTACTCCGTTATAAGTGTTTAGCACTTTCTGTACATAGTCCTGTGTCTCAGCATAGGGTGGAATGGCGTCTCCATGTCGTGATACTGCATTAGGACCTGCATTGTAAGCGGCAAGGGCAAGCGTTACGTTACCGTTAAATCTGCCAAGCAGATACTTTAGATATCTTATGCCGCCATCTATGTTTTCAACTGGGTCGTAAGGGTTTGCAACCGAAAGGAAAGTAGCGGTATCGGGCATAAGCTGCATCAGTCCCATAGCTCCTTTTGGAGACACCGCCACACTGTTCCAGTTAGATTCAGCTTTTATCACCGCTTTTACCAGTGAGGGATCCAGAGAGTGTTCCGCCGCCTTCTTATGTACTATGTCCTCGATGTCTTTGTATTTCGACAAATCCAAATCACCACCAGGAGGTGACAAATAGGCTTTTGGTTCATTGTTAAATGATGCCACAACAACCTGCCCTGCCCGTTTCTTTGTGATTTTCTCTTTTACAATATGGGTTTTATGACCGGTTCGCTTTATATTAGAGTAATACACCACACCGCCTCCTTTGTCATACATGTAAATGTCTGCAAAAAGACTGCATGGGTAAATACAAACTAATAAAACTACAATTACTAAAAAAACATCTTTTGAGCCAGTATCAGTCATACAAACTCCACGGAGTTAACACGGCTAAAAAAAAGCCATAATATCAGGGCATGCCTGACATCCTGGCTATTTATACTTATATCATTCTCTATCGGCACCATTTACTAATCGGCAAAGCTGCCGAAAAAGTTTATAACTATGCCTTTTTAATAAAAAATGAAATAACGTTACCGCTTTCTTTGGTCTCCAGTAATTCGTGGCCAAGTCTGTTTAAAAGAGCCGGAATGTCAGACTTTGAACCGGCGTCCGTTGATATTACCTCAAGCACTTTGCCGGATTCGATCCCATCAAGAGCCTTTTTAGTCTTTAATACCGGCATTGGACAGTTCAACCCCTTTGTATCCAAAACCTGATCTGCTTTAATATCAGCCATTTCATCCTCCTAAATATTGTCTGTTAGTATCGGTGTCTGTGTCAACCGCAAATCTATTAAACAAAAAAACCTTTGTTTATGTCAAGACTCATTTTTAATTATATTTTACAGTCAGTCCACAGGGATGTTTCCTGGTTAACCAGATGCATATCAGATTTATCCCCTGGAAAGTGTAGAAAGTATCCGTAATGGTATGCGGCATTGACACAAGCCCCCGACAGTGCCTTTTTTTGTTCATCGTCAAGGGTACTTTCCAACATTAAAAACGGGTAAAACAGACACTTGTAAACAGGCCAGCTCATGTTGTATCTAACGTCAATCCAGTGGACGCACGAGGCCTTTTGCAATTCATAAGAAAGAGGTCTCATCTCATAGTTCCACTGCGGCCCGCCTTTTTCCTCATACTCGTAGTAGGTCATCTCCAGCACAGCCCTGTGCTTTGGGGACATCACGAGCACACCTGTTTGCACTACCTTATCGAAGGTATCAGGCAGGCCGTACTTTTGATAATAGGCGGAAACACTTAGGCTAAATGTATCGCTTCCAGGGGTTATGTCCATATATCTCTGTAATGCCAGGGGAAACCATCCTGAAGTTGGAGACGACCAAACGTCCACGGCGCCAACCATACCCTCCGGCACTTCATCCACAATTGAGGGGGCAAAATAGGGATTTATTAAAATGTCACAATCCATCCACACAATCCGGTCGTATTTATTTGAAAAATCCTGACTTAACACTAAACACTTCTGCCATGCCGGACTGCGGCTAAGGGCACGCTCTGATTTGTCTAAGGGATTGTCTATGCAAATAATATCATATCCGTGCTTTTGTGCATACCTCTCCCAACCGGTCATACAGAGGCTCCGCCACATTGTCTGATATGCCTCCCCTATAGCCATTGTTACGATTGCCTTATTATTTCCCACGGCTTACAGGCATCCATTCCGGCAATTACATAATTTACGGGAGCTTTTCATATTCCTATAACTTCTGAAAGACCTTTAATGATTTCTTTTCCATGAGACTTTGATTTTTTGGTCAGGCGCTCAAAAAGCCTTAAAAAAAGCAATTTTTTGTCGGCATCCTCAATGCCGTACTTAAGGTAGTCAAGTATAAGTTCTGTGGCGGAGCGATATTGTAGGGGGTCCGTGTTTTTATCTATATCTCTTAGTATGGTGACAAACTGGGTAACGGCAGTGATGCCGGCCATAGAGGCGGCTATCTCTTCCACAGGGGTGCGCACGTTATCTGTCCCATCCTCAAAATACAGCTCTGCTGCACTTAGTGCTTCTTTGATGGACTTAAGTGAGTTTCCACCCGGCTCAATATTAACATAAGGCAAAATAAGCACTACAAACGTGTAGTAAATATTGGCAATAGTGTCGGCAAGTTCCACAGGCAAATCCTTCAGAGTGGTAAGCTCTTTTTTGATGAGTTCCCTGCAAATCTCCGTTACCTTATTATTCAGCACAATAGTATTCCCTCTTACAGATTAAGACTTTCCAATAGCTGTAAAGCTCTGGATATTGTACTTTTAATATAGCTTGTTTTACAAGCTATAATTAGGCTGTATTAGCAAAGTAAAAGTGTCAGGTTTTTAGCAATTGAAAATGTCCACCAAGAGAGCGGACAGATGATAGTCAACTGCAAACCCTTTTTCTGTACTTTTAATTCATCTATTTGAGTTTTCTATGTTTTATTAATAAACAATACAACCCCGTGTAAAAAAAATATACTGTGACAATACAATTATGGTAAACTATATGAGTGTGTATTACTATAAATTTCACTAAAAAAATAGTCTCATAAAAGGAAAGTATCTATCTGCTTAAGCCTCTTACAACATCATTAAAAACCGTCGGGTTTCTTAACACATTAATGTATGCAACACTGTGTTTATATACAATATTTATATTATGCTACAACCTTAACGATAAATATCTTTGGCCGGATGAGGCTGAAACAGCCAACCTTGCCATAAGTATAACAAAGTTCGGTTTGCCCAGGGCATATGACGGTAAAAATTATATTTCTCTTTACGGACCATCTGTGTTTGAAAACGAATCTCACATTGTTACATGGAGGCCGTGGCTGGATGAATACATCGCTGCGGCTTCTTTCAAAATACTTGGACAGACAACAGCAGCAGGACGCTTTCCCTTTGCCCTGATTGGGGTAGCCACCGTGTTCTTAACCACATTGTTAGCGTACCGTATATTTAACTCCCACAGAGCGGCTCTAACGGCGGCCCTGTTTATAGCCACATCTGAAATGTTTGTCCTCCATGCAAGGCAGTGCAGGTACTACTCATTGGTAATATTTGCAGAGGTGTGCCTCATATTTGCCGTTTACCTTATTATGGCCGGGAAAAAACCAAAGGGTATCATTGTGTTGACTCTAAGCATGGCAATACAGTTTTATACAAATTACATAGTCCTGGCCGGAAACATATTTGCGCTATGGATTTTTGCTTTATTTACCGAAAAAAGAAACACAGGAATGATTTTCTCCGTTTTCGTTAGTTCTGCTGTTTTTACACTCATGGCACTGCCGTGGCTTGTATATGCAAAACCCTGGCATCAATCCAGTTACATCGGCCATGGGGAATTCATGACAAAATTTAAGTTTTATCTCGCCGAGATTCATTTCCACTTTTTTTCTTTTTTCTTGTTTTTAATTCCACTGGCGTATTACATGCACCGGAGGTTAACGATAAAGGACAGATATGCCGCTATGTCCAAAGTGTCCACTGTTCAGAGCGATTTAGCATTTCTACTGTTACTTACCATACCTTTAAATTTGCTTATAGTGCCCCTTGCCCCGGGAATTTATGTAAGATATATGGTGCATCTTATACCAAATTTTGTACTCCTGACAGTGTTCATTCTTACCACCTATGTTTCCTCTGCATGGCTCAGGGTGTCTTTGATATGCCTGTTGTGTTTTACAAATTTTATATCCTATGTGAGCGCATGGCCCGTGAGGATTTTAAACGATGTGGTGGTTACATTGCATGAACCCCGGGCTACGGTTCTTAGTCTGGTGAATGTCATAAAAACTGATTCCTTAAACCGGCTTGAGGATACTGTAAAATATTTAAGGAAGAAAGGTAACCCCGGGGATACAATACTGGTTTCTTGCCCTGAATTTCCACTGATGTTTTATACAGGTATGCAGGTTATTAATGCAAGATTTTTGGACTCTGTTAACTTCACAAGCCTGCCAAACTGGATATTAACTGAGTGTGTAACTGAGGAAACAAATGTAGCCCCCCTTTACCCTCCGCCTGATTATGCCGTTTACTACCGGCCTCTCATTATTGATATTCACGACGGCCCGACAATAGGCAACATGCCAAACCCTGACATATATGAACAATTTACTGCAAAAAACCGCGGACACATAACTGTTTATAAGTTACAGCCGGCAGTGCAGATTAGTGCTATACCGGATAAGAGTGTTTTTAAGCCGGTAGGCTCCGACGGCAGTGTCACCTCTGTAAACGTATCACCTGACTGCAAATATGCCGCAATAGTATATGGCCGTGACAAAATCATAGAAACCACCTTCAATATAAAACTTGTTGATATTAAAAGCGGTAATTTGGCTGGAGAGTTTTCTCTTGGTGACCGTTCTATCAGGTCTGCATATATAACAACAGACAGTAAGTACATACTGGGAATTGCCGGTAATACGGTTAGAAAATGGAATATTGAAACCGGCAAAAGAGTAAAGATATTTGCAGGCCACAGGGACCATATAAACGCTATAGCCCTAACCCCGGATGGCAAGCACATGTTAAGCGCTGCAAAGAACGATACACTAAAACTATGGGACATTGTCACCGGCAGGGAGATAATGGCATTTATCGGCCCAAAAAACAACACACAAACGATAGCCATAACCTCAGACGGACTGCTTGCAGCCTCAGCAGGCATGGATAATATTTTAAGGCTTTGGAACATCGGGACAGGGACGGAAATAAAGATTTTTTCCGGCAACGCACATAATATAAAAACGATAGCTATAAGTAAGTCCGCTAAATTTATGTTGACAGGGGGAGGGTATGATGGAGTCATTAGGATGTGGGACATTGCACAGGGCAGGGAGACTGGAGTGCTTTTGGGGCACAGTAATGCCGTAACCGCCATTGTGATAACCCCTGATGACAGGTATGCCCTCTCCGGTGGAATCTCGCAGCGTCTTAGACTCTGGGACTTGACTAATGGAAAAGAAAAAATAGTTTTCCCGCCCGATGTACTGTCTGTTTCTTCTTTGTCACTTACAGCGGATGGAAAACTGGTTGTTGTCGGCTCGTGGGACGGCACAGCTTCAATTTGGGACGTGGCCTCAGGAAAAAAATTGCGGACATATGACGGAAACTTTAAAAAAAGCTCTTAATTCCATGACTGCTACTTGGTATTATATTCAAAACGGCATTTATATATATAATAACTGCAGCCGGCTTTTCAGCAACCACTATTGGTAAGATGGCAAAACTGTCTGATTTCAACACTTTGGAGTACCACTGCGGTATCCGCTGCTTTACATCGGGCGCTTTAGTGCCGGCAGCTATAATGCCGGAACCGTTAGTACCATCATCCGGCAAGTGAGTGCGTATAACCTGGCCGGAGACGGTGGCCTACTTTATTGTACCGATGGGTTTAGAAAGATTTGTATTAATATCCTTCATGGCCATATCCAGTTCAAACATCAAACTTTCAATAAAGGTTGCAACAATCAATTTTTCCGCATCACTCATATCTTTGCTTAGTTTTCTTAAAGCAATTTCCATTCTGAAAGACTCACTCTTAAGGGCTGTGGCACCAATGTTTGCAGACATTCCTTTTATCGTATGGGCTTGTTTCTGAAGTCCTTCCACATCGCCTGCATCAAAGAGCTCTTTTAGGAGCGCTAACTGCTTTGGCGCATCCTCCACAAAAGCAATCCACATATCTCTGAGAATTTCCTCATCGTTGTCCAGACGCTGAAGAGCCTCTTTTACATCCAAAGCCTTTGCAGAGGTTCTCGTTGAAGGCTGTTGTGCAACCATGGGCTTTTGTAAAGAGATAGAAAGTTTCTCCTGTCCTGAGTCCGGTTTTGGAGCCGGTGTCTCCGGTTTCATCGGCGCCTCGTGTTTTTCCTGCGTCTCAGGTTTCACCTGTATTTCATGCGGCATTTCCTGCACCCCCTTGTCTTTGTGTATGGAAGCAGTGTATTTTTCAACCAGCTTATATAAATCTTCAGCCTTTAACGGCTTTGAGATATAGTCATCCATGCCTGCTGCCAGACAAAGCTCCATGTCTCCCTTAAGGGCGTGGGCTGTCATGGCAATTATAGGTATCCCCACATTCATCTTAGCATCTTTTAAGTTTCTTATATACTTTGTTGCCTCTAAACCATCCAACTCCGGCATCTGTACGTCCATAAGTACAATGTCAAAATTTTGTTTAGCCAACATATCCACAGCCTCACGGCCTGTTCCCACCACCACAGGATTGTAACCGCGCTTTTGCAGAAGTTTAATGGCAAGAGTTTGATTTACAATGTTGTCCTCGGCTACCAAAATATCAATGTTTTCGTGTAATTCCCGCACTGTGTGGCGTGTCAAAAGTGAAGCGGCAGAGTCATTACCCCTCTCTATTGCTATAGTTAGTACTTCTATTAAATCCGATTTATATACCGGTTTAACCAGATAGCCTGAAATTCCAAGTTCCCTGCATTGTAACGCATCACCTCGTAAACCGGCTGATACCAGCATGATTATTTTAACTAACGGTCCGGTCTCTGTTTTTATTTTTTCTACAAGGTCAAAAGCATCCATGTCGGTAAGCTGAAAATCCAAAATGATTGCATCATAATCAGATTTCAAAGAGTTAAGCATACTCAGAGCAATTTTACCGTTTGGAGCTGTATCTGCTAAAACCCCCTCACTTTTTATCATATCAGCCACACCGGCCATTGTTGTTGGATTGCTGTCCACTACCAGTATGCGTTTGCCTTTTAGCTTTATCTCTGCTATCGGCACCGCCGCAGGCGCAGGCACCGAATGTTGCAATAAAAACTTAATGATAAAGTAAAATGTGCTACCCTTTCCAAACTCGCTCTCAAGCCAGATATCACCACCCATTACATTGAGAACCTTTTTTACTATTGACAGACCAAGCCCTGTGCCCTCATACTTTTTTGTCATAAAAACTTCACCTTGTGTGAAGCTCTCAAAGATCATGTCAAACTTCTCCTGCGGAATTCCTATTCCGGTGTCGGATACGCTAAACAGTAAACGCATCTCATTAATATCAACAGCGGGGAAAGTTCTATTGCCTATAGTTTTCGGAGCAACCTCAAGCTTTAACCCTATAGTACCCTTTTCGGTAAACTTAAGTGCATTACCTATAAGATTAACCAGTATCTGCCTTAGCCTTCCGACATCTCCCCTCAATAAAGCAGGCACATCCGGTGATATTTCAGTACTAAGCTTTATCCCCCTGCTCTGAGCTTGTATTACAAATGGTTCAACTGTGATTCTTATCGTTGAGATCAAATCGAAATCCACCTCATCCTTTTCCATTTTGCCGGCTTCAATCTTGGAAAAATCCAGGATACCGTTTAGGAGACCCAATAGGTGGTGTGATGAGTTTTTAACCATCATTAGATACTCTCTCTGCTCTGAGTCTATGTTGGTATCGAGTACTAACTCCGTCATTCCTATTATGCCGTTCATTGGGGTACGGAGTTCATGGCTCATATTGGCCAGAAATGCGCTTTTTGCCTTGTTTGCGCCTTCTGCAGTATTTTTGGAGCGGATTAACTCCTCCTCTACTCTCTTACGTTGTGATATCTCAAGCAATAGTTTTTCATTAGAGGCGGTAAGTTCAAGTGTACGCTCTTTGACAAGTTTCTCAAGCTGGTTTCTGTAGGTAATCAGCTCTTCCTCTTCCTGTTTCCTTTGTGTTATATCGGTTGAAATGCCGCACACAGCATATATGGACTGTGATTTATCAAATAGGGGGAACTTCATAGAGACAAAAGTGCTTACCCCTTTGGCGTGATGTATGGTTTCCTCCGTCTCAATCGGGTTGCCGCTTTCGATGACCTCCAGGTCATTAATATGAAACGGCTCACCGTAAGATTCATCAAAAATATCATTATCGGCTTTACCTAAAACATCCTCTTTTGATTTATTAAATATTTCCTCATAGCGGCGGTTAACCATCATATAGCGGCCGTTTTTATCCTTTAAGTATATAACTGCCTGAGCATTGTCAACAATTGCCTGTAAACGTTCCCAACTCTCACGCACTGCATCATCAGTGCGTCTTCTTTGAAGGGCATGTACAAATATTTCAGCCGCTATTCTCATAAGAGATATAACATCGGAGGCAAAGTATTTCTCTTCTGTTATTGCATCAAACCCAAGCATCCCTATTAATGTCTCGCCATAGACCATTGGCAGGGCTAACATGGTTTTCATAGAGTAGGTTTCAAAAAATTCCCGTTCGGTTAGCGGATCCTCCGGCAGCTCGTTTACCGAGCCGATATATATGTTTTCAAAAACACTTAACTTTGCAAACCATCTCTCCGGTATGAGGTTATCCGTCCTAAGCAGACCGGTTTCATCTGTAAGCAGGCTTTCCCTTCCCGAGTACTTCGGCGATATACCCTCCGCACACCACTCAAAGAGCTCCACCTGAGCTATACCCTCACCCGTAAACACCACAATATAGCCTCTTTCAACACCGATAAAATCACCGATTGTCTGCAGGGCGTGATTAAGCCAATTTTTTACATCCCCTGAGGGGATCGTTATAAATGTAGATGATATATTAGTTATCAGTTTAATCAGCTCAACTACGTACTGCAACTTCTTTTCTGCACGTTTTCTCTCCACTATCTCGGTGAGCATCTGTTTGTTGATCTCAGCCAGCTCGCCGGACTTTTCCTCCATCTGTTCCTTATAATCGCTGAAATTTGTAAACAGATGGTTAAAGACCGCAGAGACATCAGAATCATCAACCCCTTTGACGCCTATTGGCTGATTAAATATATCCTCTGAGAATTTTTTCGCTCTATCTATGAGTTCACTAATCGGTGAGGCTGGATCTGTTGTTTCAGTTTTATATTCAGTCTTAACTTTAGTGCCGGCTGAGTGTTGAGTGTGTATCTTCAATGTCTCTTCCAGCCGTGTTATGTCTGTCTTAAAAACCTCCTCAAGTCTTGTTAAGTCTGCTTTGGTAATTGACTCCGTCTGCACAGTTTGACTGTTACTTAATGAGTCCTCAAGCATTTTACCGATTTCAAGGGTTTCATCTTTTCCAAGTTTCTTCTCAAGGAGATTATACACTTCTGTTGGTAATGTATATGCCATGGCTGCTATTATATCAAAACCGTTAAAAAAAAGAAATAAACCATTGCCTTCCGAAATCCAATATAGAAAATCGAATTCCCTAAAAAAAGGGATTTTTGAGCAGAAATTTCAGATTACAGCAGACTATCCATTTTTTTTCTACTATTTATCTCCTTTAATTTCAACATTTTTACTCGTTTTCTCTCCTCTATGTTGGATTTCGGGCTAAGCTCTTTTAAAAATGCCTGGGGCCGCTGAGCTTCTATATTTTCACCTGACAACGTTTAGCGCCGTTGCCCTCATCTTTTACCCACAGGACGGTTTTCTTCATCCGTTCCCCCCATCCCTTCAAATCATTGGCAAAGGTTGGGCAATCGGCAACTACCTCCAGAAGGTCCCCCGGCTTTAACTCCGTACGCACCTTTACAGTCATCTGAAGTGTGGGTTGCGGACACTTCATACCCTTAAGGTCTAACACCATAGTGGCCATATTTTAACTCCTTTTTTCTGTTATATTTTCTTCCATCACATTGTCTGAAATCACGGATTTGTTTAACTGACCCAGCTCTCTGACTGTTTCAACCATCTCAGTCATGATTTCGATAAATCGCTCTCCCTCTCCGGCTGAAACATAGTCAAACCTGCACCGCCGGCTTTCAATGCCGTGTTGATTCAACATCCGCAAAAGCAACCGGTGCCGTTGCATAGCTATGTAATTGCCCTCTTTGTAGTGGCAATCGCCGGGATGGCAGGCCAGTATCAAAACACCGTCCGCCCCCGCACTATATGCTTTAAGTACAAATTGAGGGTCAACCCTCCCGCTGCACATTACCTTTATGATACTTACATTGGGTGGATAGCTCTTTTGCAATCCTCCCGCTTTATCCGCTGCGGCATATGAACACCAGTTACACAAAAAACCTACTATCTTTGGTTCAAAACTGCAGGGTTTACCAGTCCTGTCCTCTATCATGACAAAACCCCTTCTATCTCTGCAAATATTGCCTCATTTGTAAAATGGTTACCGCTTATAGCTCCGGCAGGGCAGGCTGCAACACATGTTCCGCAGCCCTGGCAAAGCACATCGTTAACTGAGGATTTCCGTGTCTCTGCATCAAACGCTATTGCCCTGTACGGACATAAGTGCATACAAACCCTGCATCCGGAGCATCTCTCTGCAGCCACAGAGGCCGTTATGGGCTCTATCTCCAGTTGCTTTCCCTCAACAAGCCCGGAGAGCACATACCCTGCTGAAGCCGTCCCCTGAGTCATCGCCTGTGCAATGTTTACAGGCGCCTGACATGCTCCAGCTATGTATATCCCTCGCACTTTGCTTTTGGTTGAATCCAGACATCCATGGAGTTGCTCAAAAAAACCGTAAGTATCCGCCGTTGTACCCAGCACTTCATGTAGTGTGGCCGAATCTTTGGCCGGCACCATAGCAAGGCACAATACTACCATGTCTGTTTTTATAAAACCCTTTTCCAACAAGATGTTTTTTATTATGATACCACCCTCATCACCGGCACTTATCTCTATTGTGTCAATATTGCTGTATCTTGTAAATGTAGCATTAGGGTTTTCCTTTGCCCGCTTATAAAGAAAGTACTCCTCCTTGCCGGGATACACAAGCTCTTTATAGAAATGGTGTATTTGTGTGTTGGGCAGTTTATGCTCTACCATCAGATTAAATTTAAATGCGCACTGGCAACACACACCGGAGCAGTACTCCTTATGGTTACCGTCAAGGCTTCCGGCACAGTGAATTATAGCAATGGACTCCGGTACAGAGCCTAAACTGGTTATAAGCCGGCCTCCAGTGGGGCCGGTTGAAGAGAGCAGCCGTTCAAACTCAAAGGCTGTATAAATATCAGACACTGTGCCGTATCCCACCTCCGGGATTAATCCGGCGTCATAAAGCGCCGCCCCGGCTGCCACAATAACAGCTCCAATTTGCCTCTCCACAATTTCCTCTGCATCGTCATAAAGTATTATGCCCTCACCCAGCGGACAGGATTGGCTGCATAGTTTGCACTCCTCACCCTTTGCCCTCAAACACGCCGTCATATCTATAAATGGAACATTAGGCAGCGCCCCTGCAAATGAAAGCGATATTGCTTTTCTGTTGTCAAGTGCATTGTTAAATTCATTTTTTACATCAACCGGACACACTCCGATACACTCCCCACAGCCTATGCACCGGTGCAGGTCTGCATATCGCGGATTGTTTTTTATCTTTGCTATGAAATTGCCGTAAAAGCCGTTTAATTCCACAACCTCAGACAGGGTAAGTATCTCTATACTTTCAGCGTGCCGCCCGTGAAGTGTTTCATTAAGGATGGGCTCAAGCATACAAGGAGCACACTGAAGATTTGGAAATACCTCCTCATAGAGCACAGGCTGCCCGCCGATAACCGGTCTCTTTTCGACAAGAGTTACCTTTCTGCCCGTCTCCGCTATGGTTAGCGCCGCCTTTAATCCGGCAGGCCCTGCCCCGATAATTAAGACATCCGGAGACATCTGTATTGATTTTCTCTCCAGCGGTTTATGAAAGGCTACTCTTTTTACAGCACCCTTTATGAGATTGGCGGCTTTTGCCGAGGCCGTATCAATATCGTCTGTTACCCATGCTACCTGCTCCCGGATGTTGACCATTTGCATAAGGTATGGGTTCATACCGGTGCCGGAGAGCACACACATAAATGTGTTTTCATGCTCACGGGGTGAACATGCCGCTATGACGATTCTCTCCGGTCTCTCCGCTGCTATGTCATCATTTAAAAACTGCTTGCCCTCCTCTGCGCACATAATATCGTTTATCTTAAAATATGCCACATCGCCAAGAGTTTCAATCACTTTTCCGACCTGCTCAGAATCCACCTTGCCGGATATGTTCGAGCCGCAGTTACAAAAATAAACTCCTATTTTCATTCACTTTGTTCCTTAAATGAGAAAGAGAGAGTTTAGGGAAAGGCTCTGCCTTTCCCTAAAACCCTATCCGCAAGGGGGCTAACCCCCTTGACCCCTTCCTTTTCATTTTAAGACGTCCATAACATCATTAATAACCATGGGTAGGGACCTCTCAACCTCCAGCGAAAGCTCCTCGCCAAAGCAGTTAATGTCCTTTGCCTCAATTGCCCAGATTTGTATATCTGTAGGCAGTTCCATCCCAAGCATTTTACCCATGCCAAGGGCCATCGGCAACGTCATGTCGTGACTACAGCCGCAATTTCTTGTTTGCGGTAAGCTCTGCGGCGTTAATTTGTAAACCGTGCCGGGCGGTTTTCCGGTTATGATTGAGTCAATAATAAAGGCTCTGTCAAACCCTGCCATTGCATCCAAAAGACGTATTCCTCCGGCATAAACCTCAGAGACTCTAACATCCGCTCTGTGGCATAACATATCGCCCTCCAGCCGCTGCCTTATTAACCGGGCGGCTTTAGGTCCTACACTGTCGTCACGCAATAGTGGATTTCCCAGTCCTATTACTATAGTTTTCAATTAAACTCCTCTGCAATCAGCCATACAGATTCTACCGGCTGAATGTCCTTACAACCTTTCCGTCAGAGTTTCTTATGTTAACAACCAACGGCATCTGTCCGGGCAGTGAATGTGTGGAACATGAAAGACACGGATCATATAGCCTGAAGGCCATCTCTATTTTATTTAACAATCCCTGCTCTATTATTTTTCCTTTAGTTATGAGTTTCTCCGCCGCTCTTTTTATGGAAAGTGTCATAGGGGCATAGTTATTTGTGGTGCCTACAATCATGTTGACCATAGTGAGCACTCCCCTGCCGTCACTTTCATAGTGGTGTGTCAACGTACCCCTCGGTGCCTCAACACACCCTATCCCTTTGCCCACAATCTTTTCCGGGATTACTCTTACTTTTGGGGAAGTAATCTCAGGGCCGGTGGCAAGCTCAAGCATATGCTCTGCGGCATAGAGAAGCTCTATAAGCCGTGCCCAGTGAGTAACAAGCCTGTGATGGATGGGTTGATATCTGCCGTTTACTTTTTTGGAGCCCAGAGTTTCATACATTTTCTCGAAGTGTTCCTGTGCTCCGGGTGTTGGCATGGAGTCTGAGACATTTAATCTGGATAGCGGAGAGGCTGCATATATTCCGCTGTCTTTTCCGTCAACAAAACCCTTCCAGCCGACTGCTTTAATATAAGGATATTTCAGGTATGACCACTCCTCTACACGTTCGGCTATGTGGCTTACATAATCCCGCGGATGGTACTTTACAAACTCCTTACCCTCAGGGTCAACTATTCTGACCATTCCGTCATAGAAGTTTACACGGTTTCGGCTATCTACAAGCCCCATGTAGTATGTGCTGTGGACATAGACGTCTGAGGTGACAAGGTCAAGGTATGCCGGATTTTTTAGCACTATATCATCAAAGGCTTTTAGGCTAAAGAGTGCAAAGTCAATGTTTTCTTTAGCTATAACCTCAATCTCTTTTCTTTCCCGTTCATTTATGGATTTGCTCCAGCCCCCGGGAACTCCGGCAGGCATGTGAATTCCACGGCCTCCTACCATTTCAAGCACGTGGTGATTTCTTGCCCTGCATTTAATCACTTCTTTGGCGGCATCCGGGCCGACCTTGTTGATAACTCCCAGGATGTTTCGTTCGGAGGGAGGCGCATCCGGGCCCACTATAAAGTCAGGCCCCCCCAGAGCATAGAAATGGGTAGTGTGGTCGGCAATGAAAAAAGCCATGTATATAAGTTCTCTTATTTTTTTAGCGGCATCAGGCGGCACAACACCAAAGAGTTCATCAAGGGCTTTAACAGAGGCTATATGATGTGCCTCAGGGCACACCCCGCATATGCGGTTAGTGATAACCGGCATCTCCTCGGCAAGCCTACCGACACAAAACTGCTCAAACCCCCTTAACTCCGGCACCTGGAAGTACGTGTTGACAACATCTCCTCCCTCGTCAAGGAATATCTCTATTTTACCGTGTCCCTCAAGCCTGGTTATGGGGTCTATTGAAATGCGCCTTATTGCCTTGTCCCTCCTAAAATTGAACCTGCCATGCTGTACTTGTAAAAAGTTCCGGAATAATCCGGTATGGAGTCAATTATAGCATCCGCCCGATTTGCCAGCTCATCATCACTGAGGCCTTTTTTGTCGCCTATATCAATAATGGAACCGAGGGCGGCCACCATCTTTGCCCCCTGGTCGAGAGTTCCCTCAGGTGGGCCGTAACAGCCCGTACAGGGCATATTTACCTTTGGGCACAGTGCGCCGCAGCCGTCACTTGTGGCTATTCCCATACAAATAAGGCCCTGATCCAGCAGACACGTCTCCGTATCCGGTACTATCTCGTAAGTGCGGTAAAACCGGCTTATCTTTTTGTCTTCCTTCTTTCTCTCACATTCATTACATACCGAAGACTTACCGGCTCCAAGGTTACTTCCCTTTGGGGGCGGTGTCTTACCCGCAATCACGGCCTCTATAACATTCCATATCTGTTTTGGCTCAGGCGGGCAGCCCGGGATGGAATAATCCACATCTGTCACCTGTGAGAGGGTTTTCACCCTGTCGTAAAATGCCGGTAATGTAAGCTTGCCCTCGGGCACTGTGGTCTCAGGTTTAGGAACGATACCCAGAGGGTTATCCACGGTAGGACTGTCCAGATAAATGGAATTGAAATGAGCGGTCTTTGTGTACAGATTACTGAGGGCGGGAATACATCCCTCATAGGCGCACGAGCCAAAGGCGATAAGCAGTGCCGATTTTTTTCGTAAAAGGTGTGCCATCTCTTCGTTTTCCTCAGTACGTATTGCCCCATTGAAAAACGTTATAGCAATTTCGCCGTCTTTGAGTGCTTCAATGTCTTTCTTTTTTGTATCGAGCAGACAAGGACAAAACATGAAATCAAAACTTGCCGCCAGATCAAGAATTTTTTCGTTAATATTTATTAAAGAAATCTCACAGCCTCCGCACGATGAAGCCCAGTACATGCTTAACTTCGGTTTTGTAGCCATAAGGCCTCCCAATAAAGATAATACCTGGTACCAGTTGAAATGATTAGCATAACATTATATTAAAGACTACTTAAATGTCAAGAAAAAAAATAACGGAGGACAATCGGCATTACTTTATAACTGTAACAGTTTTGGGTTATTATCTCTGCAATAGATGTTAGTGCTGGGTCAAACGATATGAAGGCTACTTGGTATGAGCTATCGGCTGAGTATAATGTTTATCTCTCATGCCACCGGAAATTTAATTGCAATCCTTCATAAGTATAGGTTCAAACATGGGAGACAGGGCTGCCAATTGCTCAAGGGCTGTTGAGCTGCTGCAATCACACGCCGTGGTGGTTAAGGCTGCATCCTCAATGTATGAAACCCGCCCCTGGGGTGTAACAACTCAACCGGATTTTATAAACATGTGTGTGGAAATTGATACAATTTTTCAGCCCTCCGAGCTTTTAACTATACTCAAAAAAATTGAAAGAGATATGGGACGCCGGTTGATTTACAGGTGGGGGCCTCGTGTTATAGACATGGATATTGTGTTTTATGAAGATATGATAATAAAGACCGCAGAGCTTCAAATCCCACATCCTCATATGCACGAAAGGGAGTTTGTGTTAAGGCCGCTTTTGGAGCTTGCCCCCCATAAATTACACCCGTTGTTAAATAAAACGGTGATGGAGCTGCTTAATGAGCTTTAACGAATTTACCGAAGTTTTCTAAAATCTTAAGGCCTGCCGCCTGGCTTTTCTCAGGATGAAACTGCATAGCAAACACGTTGTCTTTCCACACCATTGAGGTAAATCCTGCTCCGTAGGGAGTTACACCGCAGATGATGGAACTATCTGTGGGTGCTACGTAGTAGGAATGGACAAAATAGAAATACTTTCCGTCCTCTATACCGTCAAAAAGCGGCGGCCTCTTTTTCAGCGATACAATATTCCAGCCCATGTGAGGGATTTTAAGAGTTTTATCCTGAAACCTGACAACCTTGCCCTCAAAGATACCAAGCCCGGCAGAGTTTCCAAACTCCTCCGATTCGGTAAAAAGCAGCTGGAGGCCCAGACATATGCCAAGAAGCGGCTTTCCTTTTTCAATTGAGCGCCTTATAGTGTCAATGAGGTTGAGATTTTGCAGATTCCGCATACAATCCCTGAAAGCTCCAACCCCCGGAATGACCACTCCACCGGCGTCTTCAATATCACCTGCCTGAGCCGTGACCCTTGCATCAATCCCCGCTTTAAGAAAACCCTTCTGCACACTTCGGAGATTCCCCATGCCGTAATCCACTATCGCTATCATAATAACCCCTGAGCGGCTATTTAACGCCCTTACTGTTTAAAAATTCAGAGTACTTCTTGTCTGTGCCCAGTATGTGTTTCGTGAGCCAATCTTTTAGGAAATTCATAAGCAGCAGATCAACCATTGCCCTGCCGGCTTTAAATTGAGCCTCAAAACTCATTACCTTTTGAGTTAAATCATCATGCTCCTGTTTGTGAATCGCTGCGTACGGGTAGCCATGTTTAGCCAATAAATTCTCTTCATTGATAAAATGGTACTTTGTGTACTCTATAAGTTCCGTTAAGACCGGCTCAAGTGCTTCCTTGCCCTTTCTTGCCGTTACAGCGTCAAAAAGGTCATTGATTATCTGTATCAGCTTCTTGTGCTGATCATCAAACTCCCTGACATGTACACTCAGGTTGTCAGTCCATGTTATAAGTGGCATCTAAACACTCCTCTCTTTTCGTTTAATACCATGGTGCATTCATTCGATTAACTTTGCCGGCTTGTTCGAAAGCTCCTTGACGTCTCCCCTAAAGGGGAATCCCCTGTAAGGAGAGGTGTCGCTTTCTCCCAGCCGCCTCTGTGTTACTCTTTTGACTGCAACCCGGTATAAGTTCTGTAAATAATATCCAATACCGCCGGTATTATAAAAGAAATGATTGTAAAATTAACAGACATATTTTAAAAAAATATGTCAGAGCCTTCCGGAGCGTATTATGGAAATAATAAGCCATATGCCAAGGAAGAAGGCTATCATAAAACCCAGTGTCCCGATTGCCGGCATATCAAAAATCTTTGCACCTTTGCCGGACATAGTCAATATGGCGGAGCTCATTATAATTGAGGCGATTACAATGCTGAAAGAAAGACGGTTGGTGGAGCGGTCAAAATCCCTTATAATGCGTTCAATGCCTATTATGTTAAATTTTACAATGAATTCATTGTTTATCATCTTTCTGAGCAAAACACGCATCTTCTTAGGAGTGTCAACAAGGGAATCGGCCAAATCTGAAATATTTTTGCCGATCTTATCATAAAGTTTTTTTGGTCCGTACTTTTTCCTCATGAGCATGGAGGTATAAGGGGCTGAGGCTGTTATAAAGTTAAAGTCTTTATCTATTTCCCTCACTATACTGTCAACCATGAGCATACACTTATCTATCAACAAGAGCGAGGACGGAATCTTTAGTTTATGCTTAAGGGAAAGATGGGTTATAGTGTCAAGGTACTCGGCAAAGTTAATCTCGGCAAGGGCCGTATCATAAAGCGGAATAAGAATTTCCATCATATCGTTAAGAAACTCCCTTCTGAACCGGTCTATATCTATTTCCTCCGTGACCATTCCAATGGTTATAAACTCATCTATGAGACTCTCGAAATCCTTGTTGACAATGGCTATAAGTATTCCGGCAATGCTTTCCATCACATCCGGTGTAAGCCACCCAACCATGCCGTAATCCACTATGCCTATTACGCCGTCATCCATAACAAAAAGATTCCCCGGATGAGGATCGGCATGAAAAAAACCATCCTCAAGAATCATCTTAAAGTATGCGTTTACAAGACTCTCCGCTATCTCCCCTTTGTCTAATCCAAGTTTTTCTATGGCCCTTACATCATTTATCCTTACACCCTCTATACGCTCAAGAACAAGTACTCTCTCAGATGTATAGGCAGGATATAATATCGGGATTTTTATGCTTTCAACACTCCTGAAATTCCTGGTAAAACGCTGTACGTTTTTAGCCTCTTCCATAAAATTCAGTTCTTTCTTTATGGTTTTCGAGAACTCCTCGACTATTCCCACGGGGTTAAATATTTCCGTTCCGGCAATGTACTTAAGCATCAGGGCAGCCAGAAATTTCATGATGCTTATGTCGGTCTCAATAACCTGGCGGATGTTTGGTCTTTGTACTTTAACAACCACCTTTGTGCCGTCATAGAGAATTGCCTTATGTACCTGTGCAACAGAGGCTGCGGCAATGGGTGACTGCTCTATCTCAATGAATATTTCATTAATGGGAAGGTGGAGGTCTTTTTCTATTATTTCCCTCACCTGATCAAATGGAAACGGCGGCACCTCATCCTGTAGTTTGGCAAACTCGGCGGCATACTTCTCTGTTATCAGGTCAGGGCGTGAGGACAGGATTTGAGCCAGTTTTATAAATGACGGCCCCAGGTCTGAAAACGCCCGCCGCAACCGCTCCGCTATCGTTGTCTCTATCAGCTGTCCCTGAGTAAGTATTTTCAACCGCTTCCTAAACGGTATCAGGCGGTTTAAGTTCAGCTGCTCTATAAACTGTCCAAACCCATGCTTTGCAAGTATGTTTAGAATCTGGGTTATTCTGTTTATGTTTTTATATGTTTTTGTAAGTTTTAGAATTTCTGAAAACATTTTTTATGCTTACACTGTTCCCTGTTAAATTTTACTCATCTGTTTTTTTTGTGCCCTCAAGAGCACTTATACGGTTTGAAAGAGAATTCACTTTCTTATTTAGCTTGTCAATATCATCTTTTGTGGCAAGGTTCATTTTCTCTAATGTTTTGCTTACGGTCTCTGAAAGGTTCGATGACAAATCGCTGCCTGTTTTTCCAAGTTTTTCAGACCACTCTTTGACCATCTTCATTCCCTGGGATTCGCTCAATTCCCCTTTTTTTACCAAATCCTCTACAAACTGTTTCAGCATCTCCTGGGCTCCAAGGGTTGCCATCATAAACTCCTTAAGGGTATCAAATATCATCTGTCCTCCTTAGTTTTATTAGATTTTAACATAAAAGCCGGTATAATGGAAAAATATTATTTCCTGTCCCATATTTCCACTGTTCGCTTACCGCCATGAAAATGTAAAACCGCCGTTTTCTTGTGAGTTAACATTAAATAGCCGGTTAATTGGGGGTCATCAAGGGCAATAGTATCTCCGTCAAACCATAAAACAAAGGGGATATCCGCCATGTTGTATTTAAACGGGTTGCCGTAGTCGCCGCTTTTATATACAACATGGTAACCCTCCTCATGCGTTGGCGGATACAGGTTACAGAGGTACCAAAACTGCGGCTCATTTATAACAAGTGCCGCAGAGCGTTGTCCAACAACTGTGTTGATTTTTTGAGCTGTGACAGCTATTTCACGTTTATCTTTAAAACTCATAGCATAACGGGCAGGCACGTATAGGGCTGCAGCGGCAGGGCCTGTAAGGGTCAGGATAAGGGCTGCGGCTGTTACCTTCTTGAAATTACCTGTAGAGGTC
The DNA here is from genome assembly GCA_039908095.1 of Nitrospirae bacterium YQR-1. Taxonomy (NCBI): domain Bacteria; kingdom Pseudomonadati; phylum Nitrospirota; species Nitrospirae bacterium YQR-1. The sequence goes on along the minus strand of JAMOBJ010000003.1, from coordinate 96,731 downwards.
TCTTCAAAAAAGAACTTCACAGCAGCATAGATGAGCAGGATTATTCCATAGGGTAAGAGCAGTTGAAAGTAGTGGGGATAGGTTCTGACATACAAGGGAGCCGTGTGGCAAAGACAAAGGAACGTAAAAATAAACAAATTAAAATCGAATTTTCTTAATAGCACAACCACCGGTAAAATCAGCACTACTATAAACCACAGTCCCCTTGTGCTAAAAAGAGCGGAGAGCATTTTTAGTATTCCCTCCTTTTCATATCCGTGTCCGCTTATTTTGGAAATGAATATCGCCACATCAATGTGAAGCAGTTGAAACATCACAAGGGCTGTTAAAAGAAAACCGCCACATAGTAGAAGACCCCGTAACAGGCCGGTTTTAACATCAAATCCATCCTGTTTCCTGAAAATTAAAAGTAAAAGGGACGGAAGCACTAAAACTCCGTACTGTTTGGACATGACTGAAAGTAAAAGACATGCACCTGAGGCAAGAGCACCGGCTTTAGATGAATTAAGCAGAAAAAACACGGCGGCAAGAGAAAATAAGTTAACAAAAGGCTCCATAACAAACCATGGTCCGTCATACGCTAAATAAAAAAATAAAAATAAAATGCCGCTAAATACAGAGACAACCGTGCTCTTAAATAACCTCTTTGTTATTAAAGCCAGCACAAAAGATGAGGCCGCCTCAATAGTTAAAAGGGCAAATCTGTATATTATATCGCCGCCACCGATAAGTTCTCTGAAAATCAGATAATAGTAGTAACTTACAGGCGGGTAATTCATTGAGATGTCCACATATGGCCGCAGCCCGTCACTAAGCCGCTCTGTGACGGAAAGATAACAACCGCCGTCAGGGTTAACCGGAAAAAGAAAAATTATTCTGATCCATGAAAAAAGCAGATATGCCAAGAGCGGAATTGACATTAAAGCGAGGGCTCTTTCTGCTTTTTTCAACTCCATTTTAGAAATAGTAACATACTTTTAAAGTATTTAGTGACAATTGCTGATAAGTAATAATATTTTTTGGATTTTTTTTATTAATATGTTATAATATTTATTTGTGCTTGTTAATATAGTTGTATATGATGGATACTGAAAATAGAGAAAGGTGACAAGGAGCCGGAAAAAAGCCTCCGGGCTCGGTGGCCGGGAGTTATCACATAGTAACCTTTTTATTTTGGAGAGCTGGTGACAATGAAGGAAAAAGACATATTTGAAGAGATAATAAGCATTGGCAAAAAACGTGGCTCGCTTACATTTGATGAAATAAACGATGCATTGCCCTCGGAGTACTTTTCACCTGATGAAATAGAGGACTTGATGGATCTGCTTCAGGACATGGGAGTGAAAGTTGTGGATCAGGAACGGGCTGCTGCAATGGCGGAGGCGGCGGAGGAGGAGGTAGAGGGGTACGAAAAGACTGAGGATTTGGTACAGGCTTATTTTCATTCAATGGGGGATATTTCGATACTCAGCAAAGATGAGGAAACGGAACTGGCAAAGAGTCTTGAGGAGGGGCGTGAGATTATAAAAGATATCGTGGTATCGCTTCCTCTTTTTAAGAAGTTTGAGGATGGCCTCGATCTCAGTGATGATACCCTTTTGGAGGACGAGCGGGCGGAGGAGGCGCTAAAGATGACCCTTGAGCGTCTTGAGGAGATATCGGAGTCCGTCAGGGTGCTTGATGACAGAATAAACTGCAATGGTTCTTTAAAGGAAATAAAGAAACTTGTCAGCCTTAAGCAGTTTGAGAGTGAGCATCAGGAGCTGATATTTAAAGAAATAGTGGGTGAGTGCAAAAGGCTCGAAAACGAGATGGGCATAAAGATTGATCTCTTTAAAAAACACTGGGAGCGGCTTTCACGGGCACACGAGCTGGTAAGTAAGGCAAAAAATGAGCTTATAACAAGAAACCTACGGCTTGTTGTCAACATTGCAAAGAACTATGTAGGCAGAGGGCTGCCTCTTCTTGATTTAATACAGGAGGGCAATATCGGCCTTATGAAGGCTGTGGACAAGTTTAAGTATGAAAAGGGTTTTAAGTTCAGCACATATGCCACATGGTGGATAAGACAGGCTATAACGAGGGCACTGATAGACCAGACAAAGACCATAAGAGTGCCGGTTCATATGATGGAGTTTTATAATCGGGTGACGAAGGTGTCGAGGGAGATTACGCAGTTGTTGGGACGTGAGCCGACAAATGAGGAAATAGCGCAAAAACTTGAGGTGCCCCTCAGAAAGGTTGAGGAGGTGTTCAGGGCTATTCAGGACCCCATAGCGCTTCAGACCCCTGTTGGCGATGAGGACACCGAGCTTGAGGATTTTATAGGGGATAAGAACAGTCCGTCGCCGTTTTCCGACGCCGAAAAGAGTGAGGCCTCCGAGTATGTGCAGAAAGTGTTAAGAACTCTGTCGGCAAAAGAGGAAAAAGTTATAAGGATGCGTTTTGGTATAGGTGTTGACAGGGACCACACGTTGGAGGAGGTTGGAAGGCATCTTTCGATAACAAGGGAACGTGTCAGGCAAATTGAGGCTAAAGCGCTGAGAAAGCTAAAACATCCAAGCAGACTGAGAGCACTTAAGATTTTAACGTCCTGATTTTGGGGGAACTCCTGTTTACCCTCTTAACCACTATAGTTTCTGGATTCCCGTTTTCGCGGGAATGATAAAAAAAGAAAACATTATCGTATTTTTTCGTATTGTTTTTTACTTGAGCCAACGTTTCCTTTTCGTATAGTTTTTTGATGAGGCAATTCGCTCTGATTAAAGGATGTTTTTTTAATGTTTTTGTATTTTGTATTGGTTTTTGTTATACTAAATTGAGGAGATTAATGATGGGTTTTAAAAGAATTACAGTTTGTCCAGATCAAATGTGCGATGTTCCATTTGTACCAGAATTAAGTATTCCGGTAACGACTATATTTAGTATGGTTGCAGAGTTCATGAGGGAAGACGAAATTTTAAAAGTTTTTCCTGATTTAGAACGTAAAGATATTCAAGAGATTCTAATGTCTGCCTCTGAAACTTCTTTGTTTCGTGTATCACCTTGTGTGGATGAAGAAAGGCAAAAAATATTTAAGGAAGCACTTATTTATATAAATCAAAAATTTGGACGGGTTTTAAAGAGATTGGCAGATTGATTTGGATCCTGTTTTTCTTGGACTTGATGAAATTATAGAAATTCATATTGACCAGATAAATCGTTATGGTGGAGCACTTGGCATTAGGATATATATATATCTTTAAATATATGAGCGCAGTTTTTAAATGCCTCAAGCACTTTAGGGTCAAAGTGACTCGGCATTGTTCTGCCATCTCCCTTGGTTAATATTTCGCAAGTCTTTTCATGTCCAAACGACGGCTTATATGGTCTGCTTGTCATTAGGGCATCGTACTGGTCACAGATATTCACTATCCTTGCTTCTAAGAAAATATCCTCTCCTTTCAAACCTAAAGGGTAACCACTGCCATCCCACCTTTCATGATGACTAAGTGCCACTGCCTCTGCTAATCTTATCTGTTCATTGTTTGATCCTTTTAATATGTCAGCTCCTATATTTGTATGGGTTTTTACTATATCAAACTCTTCATTGGTTAGTTTTTCGGTTTTTAGTAAAATACTTTCAGGCACACCTATCTTTCCAACATCATGCAGAGGGCTGGCAAATGCTATCTTGTCAATGAAATCTCTGGGCATTCCCAACTCCTCTGAAAGCACTACGGCATATTGTTTTACTCTTAAAACATGTTCGCCCGTCTCCTGGTCCTTATATTCTGATGCTTTTATCAGACGGAACATTACTTCATTATTCAATTCAGTTATCTTACTAAAAGCGTCTCTTAATTCTTTTGTTTTGAGCGACACTTCTTGTTCCAATTGCTTTTTATAGTTTTTTTCAATCTTCAATAAATATCTAAACCGTATTGCCCTATCTACCGCTAAAATAAAATCTTCAGGTCTGTACGGCTTTAGTAAAAAATCAAATGCTCCCCTTCTTATTGCGTCTATCGCCGCCGGTAACTCTGCATATGCTGTCATCAAGATTACAGGTTCTTCCAAATTTCTTTTTCTCATCTCGGCTATCAGCTCCAAACCGGTAATATTCGGCATTCTGATATCGCTTATTATTATGTCATACTCTCCTTTAGGAATTCTCTCTAACGCTATCCTACTCTCCGGCTCTGTATCTACGTCATAGCCTTCAGATTTCAAAATCATCATTGACGATTTGAGTAAAAAAATATCATCATCTACAATGAGTATTTTTCCTTTGCTGGGTTGGCTTAACAATTTAATATCTCTTTAATCTTGGATAACAACTTAACTGTGTTAATAGGCTTGTTTAAATAATTGAATTCCTCTTCTTTTATCAGCTTATTTTCTAAAAAATCGTCCGTATAGCCGCTGACAAAGATGACCTTAGCATCTTTGTTCATTTTTATTATTTTATCGTATGCCTCTTTACCATTCATCTTTGGCATTATAATATCCATTATTATTAAATCTACATTGTGTTTGCTATACAGATTTACCGCCTCTTTACCATCCGCTGCGGTTATCACCTGATAACCTACTCTTGTCAACACACGAGATGTTATCTGTCTTAGAACATCATCGTCTTCAGCTAAAAGAATGCACCCTTTACCATACTCATAATCAGTCTCACCACTAAGCAGCAGTTCTGCATTAGTAATAAAATTATAGGTCAGGGGAAGATATATTGAAAAAGTTGTCCCTATGCCTAATACGCTTTGTACGTCAATGTATCCTTTATGTTGTTTTACAATCCCATAAACCGTGGCTAACCCAAGTCCGGTTCCTTTTCCCACTTCTTTTGTAGTAAAAAAGGGATCAAATATCTTTTTAATTAGCTCTGTGTCCATTCCTGTCCCTGTATCTGTAATACTGAGTAAAGCATATTCCCTGGTTTTTTCCACACTCATTAATTTCAGAAATTTTTCGTCAGATTTTACTTTTTGTAAATTAATATCCAATTTCCCACAGTTGACCATCGCATCACGTGCATTGGCAGCTAAGTTCATAAGCATCATTTCTATCTGGTTTCTATCGGCATATATGGGTAAATCTTTTTCATTTATTTCAATATTTAATTCAATATCTTCATCTATCAGATTAGCTAAGAAGTCTTTCATCTTATAAACAATATCACCAAGATTCACTGTATTAAACTCAAATGCATGCTTTCTGCTAAATACCAATAAACTCTTTGTAAGATTTGACGCTCTGTCTGCCGATGCTTGTATCTCATCTACAAAGTCTTTTAATTCCTCTGTTGTTATATCATTTATTTTTCTTTTTATCAAATATACATAGTTTGAAATTGAAGAAATTATATTATTAAAATCGTGAGCTACTCCACCGGCAAGCTGTCCTATTGATTCCATCTTTTGAGAATGCCGCAGCTCTTGTTCAATCAACCTCTTTTCAGTTATATCGACAACTCCTGCTATTATTCCATCATATATCCCAAATTCATCAAACATGGGTGACAAGTCTGCCATTGCGTATAGTTTAGTGCCGTCTTTTTTAGTAAATCTTAACTCCAAATTCTCGTAGTTCCCCTCCCGCAATTTTTCTTTAACATCCACCAACAAGGGAATATCCGATTCATCTAAAAATTCCTGTGCCTTATGTCCAATTATTTCCTCAGCATTGTACCCCAGCATATTTGCCATCGCAGGATTTACATATACAGCAGAACCCTCTTTATCAAAGACACATATGCCGGCGTGATGCAGTTCAACCAATCGGCGATATCTCCTCTCACTACTTTGAAGTTTACGTTGTGCCGTTTTATGTGTTGTTACATCACGAAAACTCCATACCCGTCCAATTACATCATTGTCCATTTTTTGCGGCTGCGAGTATCGTTCAAAAAACCTTCCATTCTTAAATTCTATAGTATCAAAACTCGATTTTAAGGGGTTATCGTAAAGGTTATTTACTTTTTTGAGAAATTCCTCCGGATCGCTCAACTGTTTGAGCACATAAGAGATAAGTTTGGCGTCATCTTTAGTGGACAATAAGGAATCCGGTATTTGCCACATCTGCACAAATTTCTGATTAAAGTACGTTATATTTCCTTTTCTGTCCACAACAAGAATACCATCGGCAGTCGAATCAAGGGTTGAGAAAAGAAGTGATTTTATTTCCTTATAGCTATGCCGTAGTTCTCTCTTGCATTTATCTAAAAGATGTTCCAGCTCTGCTACCCTATCGATTAGCTGCTCTTTTGTCTTATCTGTATTGTCCATCTGTCATGGTTTAGTGTGAATTGGAAATCTATCAGTCATTGAAATTACAGACAGGGCGTAAATTTTTGTCCACGCCCACTCAATGTACGATGAGTTGCAGCAAGTTATCCTGCCACAGCCACTATACCAACTATAGACTTTCTACGTCAAGGAGCTTTTGACGATGCCGACAAAGTTAATCGAATGAATGCAACCCGGTATAAAACTGTCTCTGATGCGATAGAGAAGCGGGGAGCTGAGGCTTGTCAATGGTGTAAATAAATATTTTTATTATTTTTATTTTTTACTTGACTTATTTTTTTTTTTTTTCTGATAATATGTCGTAATGAAAAAAGTGTTATTTAAGGTTTTTTTGTTAATGAAGGAATATCTTGCTTTGGAAGCGGTGGTTTTATGAGAGGACGGAGACATTGAAGTATCTCAAAAGGCTTGTGAACCGGCAGGAAAGGGTATTAAACAAAATGTGTATTTGGCTGTGATACCATAAATATTATGAACATATAAAAGGGAGGCAGTAAATGTCGGAAGAAAATGACCTTCAGTATGAGATAGAAAGATTGAAATCAAGATTGAGTGATATGAATTCACAAGAGGATTCACAGAACGCAGTACCCCCTGCGCCCTCAATTAGTGCTCCGCCGCCTGTCTATGACAGACCGGTGTCGGATGCACGGATTGAGTCAGCATACCGGACTACGGAAAAGGCGACTGTTACCACTGATAAGGAGCCCGGGCAGGTTGCCGAAAGTCCTTATGGGCCTATTGGGATGGATATTGGTACCAGCAATATCGTCCTGGCTCAGAATAAGGGTAACAGCATCCATGTAGTGAAACAGGTAAATGCCTTTTTCACAATCCCACAGTCGAGGTTTACCAAGTCAATTCTTAATAAAAATGAGGTCACATTTATAGAGTTCGATAAGCAATATTATATAATCGGCTATTCTGCAGAAAACTTCGCAAACATGTTTAATACCAATACAAGGAGACCGATGGAAAGGGGATTTCTAAGCTCCCGTGAAAACGAAGGCATAACCCTCATGCAGTCAATAATAAAAACCGTCGTGCAAAAACCCAAGAAGTTTGGTGAGATTCTTTGCTACAGCGTTCCGGGTGACCCAGTCGGCAGCGCTGTGCTTTCGATAGGGCACCAGTCAATTTTAAAGATGTTTTTTGAGACCATGGGCTATACGCCGGTTCCGATAAATGAGGGGCTTGCTGTGGTTATGTCGGAGCTTGCCGACAATAATTTCACAGGTATCGGCATAAGCATGGGCGGGGGCATGTGTAACATTTGCCTGTCGTATTTATCCGTGCCGGTCATCACCTATAGCATCCAAAAGGGCGGAGATTATATTGATGAGATGGTAAGCAGAGACGTTAATGAATCAGCTACCAAGATAAAGGTAATAAAAGAGGAGGCGCTGGACCTCTCAGTACTGCCCACCAATAAAGTGGAAATGTCCCTTCATATTTACTATATGGACCTGATTAACTCACTTGTCAGGAGCTTACAGCAGGTGATTGCCTCCTCTGATAAGGTTCCCAAAATCACCTCTCCAATTCCAATAGTGTTAAGCGGCGGAACGTGCATGCCGAAAGGTTTAAAGGAAAGAGTGGAAAAGGCCATAGGAGCTGTGCGTTTGCCGATAGAAATCTCTGAGGTTAGGACGGCGGTGGATCCGTTAAATGCCACATCAAAGGGAGCCCTCGTAATGGCCATGAGCGAGGAGCGGTAATAAAATATGTTGCCGATGAGGAAGTCCTTACCTCGTTTGCCGATATAATCGCTAATGTGGTGAACTACTCAAAATAAACAACTTACTCAAAATAAACAACTTACTCAAAATAAAAATTTGACTTTACCTGTTGGTTTATGTTATACAATAATGTTTTTGTAAATGATGTAGTTAAAGTTTAGATTATCAATAAAAATATTTGCTTGACTTTATTTTGTTTATTTTTATAGAATTTTGGCGTTGTATCGGATGTGTTCGTCTGTAATAATTATTGCAGATGTAGATGGTACTGGAAACGGTGGCCTATTAAGGAGGATTGTATGAGAGTGCCGAATGTGAAAGTAGATTATGATGACATAAAGAAAGTGCTGGACTCTTCCGTATCAGGGAGCGTTGAAATACTTAACGAATCATGGCTTTACACTTATGCCTCTATGGAATACTCTGTGCTGGTGGTGTATAGTTATGTGGTAAGAGGGGGAAAAGCGGTAGGGGCGCCGATAGCTAAAGTAGCCGTTCCGCTTAAAGGGATAGTCGCCCCCGTTAGAGGCGTCATGCAGCCGATAAAAGATTTGACAGACAAGGCGGCAAAGGAAATTAAAGAAATCCTGCTATACATAGAGAACCTGATAAAGAGGCGTAGTATGCGCCTTACTAATATAGAGCAACGGCTTGAGGCAATTGAAAAACGTCTTGCTTACATAGAAAAGCATGGCATAAGTTTGGCTAAAAAGAGCAAGCTGTCTGAGCCTAAGAAAAAACTGAGTGATTCAAAGAAATCTTTTTTGAAAAGTATAGTTATGGAAAATGTAGAGCTGCGTTCGGAAATGAAATGATCAGCAAATCTGAGTTTTTAAAAAAGCTAACGGGAGAACAATAATGTCTGACAGAAATATACTGAACGTCGGCATAGATTTGGGAACATCACGAAGCGTAATAGCCTGTGACAACGGCATACGGACGTTTGTGTCGAGCTATGTTGGGTATCCAAAAGATGCAATATCGAAAAAACTCCTTGGTAAGGATATGGCATTTGGCGATGATGCTTTAAGGAACAAGATGGCGGTAAATTTGTACAGACCTTTTGATAAAGGCATGCTGAAATATACTGATGAGTTGACGGAAAAGGACGCCGGATATCAGCATTCAATAAATGCAGCAAAGGACTTGTTGCGTCACTTAATAGAAATTGCTAAAGAGGGCAGCACCGATGTTGAGGGCGAATTTATAGTAAGAGGGGTTTTAGGGGCTCCTGCCATGGCAAGCAGAAAAAATAAAAAAGTACTGCTTGAAATCGCCGCGGGTATTCTTGACGATGTTATGATTGTCTCAGAACCTTTTGCCGTAGCTTACGGGCTGAATCTTCTTAATAATGTTTTAATTGTGGACATTGGCGCCGGGACAGTGGATCTGTGCAGAATGCACGGTACTATGCCCTCAGATGATGATCAGATTACAACGACTAAAGCCGGAGACTATATAGACTCGGTATTTTACGACCTGATTATGAAAAAGCACGGAAACGCTAATTTCACAGTAAACATGGTAAAGAGGTTTAAAGAGGACAACGCCAATATATCGGAACATGGCGACAGTATTTTCATAGAGATACCGGTAAAGGGCAAACCTGAGAGACATGATGTAACAAATGAGCTGAAGATGGCTTGCAGGGAGATTGTTCCTGAGATAGTAGAGGGTGTTAAGAAACTTATCGCCACCTTTGATCCCGAGTTTCAGGCGGTTTTGAAAGAAAACGTATATTTAGCCGGCGGCGGCAGCCAGATAGCAGGGCTTAAAAAAGAAATTGAAGATTATATGAAAATACACCTCGGTTACGGCAAGGTTACAAGAATTGAGGAAACTCTTTTTGCCGGCGCAAACGGAGCTTTATTGCTCTGTAAGGATATGCCTGAGGAGTATTGGAACGAAATCGGCAGCAAGAAAAAATAGATTTTTATGAGTCACAGCGGTACAATACTGCTAAGTGTAACGGGGGCTGAGTACTTAGGGATGTAAAGCTTGGTCGTAGGGCCGGGGACGGTAAGGGCTTGAGGAGGTTAAGAGTAACATGTGTGCAGGGCAAAGAGGATACATACATACACGTATGGCCTTTAAATGTTGTTTTTATAACACAGCAAACATGTTGGACTGAACCATTATGAGAGATTTTATACTGCTAAAATTCCTGCCTGCTTCAATAGCTATTTTTCTTACTGTGGTATTCCTTGATCAGAATCAAATGCAGGTTCCCGTCAAGGTTTTTTTTGGAAGCCATGTTCACGTGAATTTAAGTTTGATTATAGTTTTTAGCGTAGCGCTGGGTGTTGTAATGACGATAGTGACTTATCTGATAATAAAGAAGATGCAGGAAAAATTAAAAAGAAGAAAAGAAACGGAGATTTAATAGAATGGGAAGAAAGCGAAAAAGTGATAAAAAAAGTGATATGGAGGTAACTATGGCCGATGAATATAATAATGAGAATGTGAAGAGTGAAGAAAACTTGGAAGAGACACATAGTGAGGATGAAACTCCTGCCATAGCGGCTGAGGAAAATGCTGTGGAAACGGAGGCAGCTGTTGAAAGCTCAGATATGCCCATAGTGCCGGATGTGGATGAACCCGCCCCGACTGAGGAAGTGACAGAGGTAACATCAGCGGAAGAAGGAACAACAGCAGAGACTGTAGTAACAGAAGAGACTGTAGTAACAGAAGAAGCTGTGGCAACAGAAGAGGCTGGTGTACCGCAGGAGAGAGAGGAAGAATCTCCGGCAGCTGAGGAAAAAGTTGAGGAGCCGGCGGTGGAACCCCTAAGGGCTCAAGAGCAGGCCGATGAAAAACAGCCTGAGAAAGAGACTGTAAAGAAAAAGAAATTTTATGAGGAAGTTGAAAATAAAGATTTCAGATATGTAATGGAACACCTTGGTGATTATGCGGTGACAATTACGGAGGATATGGGGGACTTTTTTGCCACAATGGGTAAAGTTGTGGCGGAAGGTGCAGTAATTTCCGGTAAGGCAATAGCAAAGGCCACGACTGTTACGGCAAAGGCCACAGTTGACGCCGCAGAGTCTTTGGGAGTAGGTGAGCTATTATCCAAAGCCGGCAAAACAATAGCCGATGGGGCTGTAATCTCCGGCAAGGCTATAGCAAAGGCAGCCTCCGCTACTGTGGATGCCTCTACAAATCCTGAGACGCTCTCTAAAATCGGCGGATTTTTCTCCTCTATGGGCAAAACAGTAGCCGATGGGGCATCAGCCACCGGCAGGTTCTTTGCCAATACAACATCTGCCGCGGCAAAGACTTCTGCAGACGCAGGAAAAGGCTCCGCCCGAGGGGTCATCATCTCTTATGATATACGCCGTTTAAAGAAAGAAAACGAAAAACTCATCACCTTGCTTGGCAGGAGGATTTTCGAGGGACAGATTTTGTCTGACTTACTAAGGGATGAGGAAGCCGCAGGGTATCTGAGTAAACTGAAAGAAAATGAAGAAAAACTCAATGAACTAATAAAGGAAAGACAAGAGCGCCTGTATCCAACATGCTGTAAAGCGGCTGAGGTCGCACCGGAGGAGCCTACGGTTGCTGAGGTGGTGGTAGTGGATGCGCCGTTGATGTCTGAGGCTGCCCCTGAGGAGCCGATGGCGGTTGAAGCCGAGGTACAACCGGAGAGTGTTTACTCTACCCCTGAGGAGCCGGTGGCGGCTGAGGCTGAAGAGGTTGTGCAAGAGGCGGCTATTGATGAGCCCGAGAGTGCAGCCGGTGAGCAGCCGGCTTCTGAGGTTGAGACCAAAGACGAATCAGCGGAAACTCAACGCTTGGAAGATAACAATAAAACTGAATCCGGTGACAAGACAGAGGAAGAAAGATGGTAGAGGTGGAGAGAAAGCATCCGTCAGGAGGTAATTTCAACAATGGCTAAGACTATGATTGGAATATTTCTGGGAGTATTTACCGGCGCTATAGCTTATGAGGTGCTTAAGCGCAATAATCCAGTTTTACTTGAAAAGATAAAGAATAAGGTAAAGCAGAAACTCGATTGCATGTTGGAGCTTAAGGCAACGGAGACATAAAAGTGAAAAACATCTGGAAATCAGTTAACTTTATTCTCGTTGTGTTGATAGTGGTGACAGCCTCGTATCTTTTAATCTTCAGCCCTGAGAAGTTTATGGGCGGGAAGGAAAAGCAGGAGGAAGAACTCATAAAAAGGGTAAGGCAAAATGCAATGAATCCATCTCTTGTGGCTATGAACCGGCAAGGGGATTTGATGGACCCTAATGCCGTCCCGGGAGCAAACAACTACGGCCCTAGCTACAACAACGGTGCCGCCCCACAGGCAGCCGAGCCCAATGCTGCAGCAGGGTGGCGGATTGACCCAAAGGATATGTTTTGGACCGCTAATGCCGACAACACCACCGCACCACAGCCTGCCGCCCCCTCTGTTAATACCGCCATGCTTGAAAACATACTTCAAGAAGGGCACTGGATAGGACTTGAGGTTGTGCCGCTTACACCGCAGCTGGCACAAGCCAACGGGATTGCTCAGAACATCTCAGGCGTGCTTATAGATGAGGTAACTCTGCTTGCCGCAGCATCGGGCATATATGCAGGGGATGTGATATATGCAGTTAATGAGACGCCTGTAAAAGATCTGCACTCATTTAAATTGGCGACAAAAGCTGTTGCAAACAGCACTGAGGCGGTGGTGGCGGTTTACAGGAAAAACGCCGATATAAAGATACCGGTAAAGTCACCGGAGGCCCTAGGTGTGGCTCAAATGGAAGCGGCTCCCATGATATTTTCAACAGACAGAAGCCCCCACGGCTACTACGGCCCGTGTGATAAATGCCACTCTATCGCTAAAACGGGGAAAAACACGGGGACATTGACAATGGACTTAGGTGATGCGCTTCCAATTGCACCACCCCCAATTAAGTGGGGCGCACAACAGCCGCACAGAGACAGAGGAACATGCACCAACTGCCACAAAATAATATAATTTACGCAGAGTGTTACCAGTGCTCTAAAACTGCGGGCTGGACCGCCGTCAGCGCCAATCTGCTTCTTGCCGTGTTTAAGGCTATAGTGGGTATAATAAGCGGAAGCCGTGCAGTGCTGGCGGATTCCCTGTATTCCTTTAAGGATTTTCTGACCTCCCTTGTTGTCTTTATAGGAGTGCAGGTATCTGGTAAGCCGGCCGATGACGGACACCCTTACGGGCACGGCAAGATTGAGTATGTTTCCATTTTCCTGATAAGCATACTGATTATAATAGGCACTCTGTTTTTGTTAATTCACTCGGTCAAAGATATTTGGCACGCTTACCACGGTGTGATTTATAAACCGAAGCTGATAGCTCTCTGGGCTGCCGTCATTTCCATGATAGCCAACTACAAGCTCTCGTCATATTTGTACTGCGTGGGTGAGAAATTAAAAAGTCCGGCTGTGGTGGCCAATGCAAAGCATAATCATTCGGATGCTGTGTCGTCCGCCTTTGTTGCAGGTGCAGTGTTACTGACAAGGTTTGGGTTCTATTTTGCCGACCCGCTGGTTGCTGTTATTGAAACACTGGATTTGATAAGGCTTAGTGCAGGGATGTTAAACGATTCTTTTAAAGGAATAATGGACTCATCGCTGCCCAAAAACGTGCTTAAGGAGATGGAGATGACAGCCATGCTGGTGCCGGGTGTAAGGCGTGTGGCAAGGGTAAATGCCAGAAAGGTCGGGCATGGAATATGGGTGGATATGATTATTAAAGTTGACCAAAGTCACACTCTTGATAAGGGTTATTTAATTGGAGCACAGGTGGAAAACACGCTGAAAGCTAAAATGGGCAATATCAGCGGTATAAATATGGGCATAGAGGCATTTTAGGAGCTATCGGTTATATGGCTGAAAAATATGAATGGTTTGACAAAATCCTGACATTAAGCGGGACACATCTTCCTCAGATTAGAAAAGATGTGTATGAGCTTGTGGAGGAGTTTGACCTTAAAATGGGTGGGGACAAGCCTCAGAAGTATATATCCTATGCCGTTTCCAGTAAGCTTATGAAACGGGCGGCATTTAAAGCGGCGGGTATCGGAGGGCTTACAACGCTTCCTATGACTATTCCGGTTATCGGAACTATAGGGACGGTGCTTGCCGGTTCCATAGTTGATCTTGCTTTGGTTCTAAGAATTCAGATAGAGTTGTGTTTTGCCATATCGGCGGCATACGGGGTTGAGCTGGATGAGGATGAGCTAAAGGCAATAACTCTGGCGCTTTTGGGGTTTTCCGGCTCAAGCCAGGCTTTTAAGGCAACCGCTGCCGGGCTGCTCAGAAGCGCAGTTGATGAGATTGCCCAGGGTTATATCAACAGAGGGGTGGAGGTGGCCACGGTGGAGTTTGCCGAACGCCTTATCCCAAGACTGTTAAAGAAGTACTACAGATACATTCCCTATATAGGGGTGCCCTTAGGAGCCGCCTTCAATCTCGCTTCAACTATGACGGTTGGAAACCACGCAAGGAAGTATTTTAGCGTATGGGATGACGACAATTTAAAGGTAAGCTGGAAATAATGATAAAGAATAAATTTAAATTCAAATATCTAAAATCTAAGTACATATTCACTGCGCTCGGCGTTTTGCTGCTTTATAAGTTTTTGGTGCATGTGTTTATATACAACCAGTTGGTGGATGAGGAACATATATACGATATCACACACAATAACCTCATAGCGGAGGAGCAGAGAAGACATCAGGTACTTGAAAGTGCCGCCAAAGCCGCCGATACCTATATGGAAACTGAGGCAAAGCTATTTAACCTGTTGGTAGAGTTAAGCGGACTCATCAGAGCCGGTGCCGCCCAGGCTGCACAGGGGCATGCAAAGAGCGAAATAGTACGCCTGATGAGTGAGCTGTCATACTTAGGTGAGCGGTCACCGGAGCTTAAGGCAAAGGGGCCTTTTCTGTACCTTATGGATATAAGGACGGCTACGGAGGCGAGAATTTCCTATGCCAGGACAAAATACAATGAGGCTGTCTTTGAGTACAATGATTTTATTTACCTTTTTCCTTACAATATATTTGCCAAATATCTTGGTTTTCATGAGAAACAGTTTTACAAAGCGCAGGAGGGTGCAAAAAATGTCCCAATGGTCAATTAACATCCAAAGGAGATTTGCCGTATGAAGTATCCTGAGTGTGAGTATTGCGGTAAGTGGTCTCCGCGCCTTAGTGTGATAGGGAATTTTACGATGTCCATTTTTAAGTTTCTTGTGGGACTGACAACGGGCAGCAAGGGGCTTATGGCAGACGGTGTGCACTCAATCGCAGACACCATCTCATCGTTGTTTGTGCTGATAGCATTAAAAATTGCCGGTAAACCAAAAGATGAGGGGCACCCGTTTGGACACGGTAAGGTTGAATATTTAAGCACGATGTCGGCAAGTGTGTTTATTTTTATCTGTGCCGTGTTTATTTTAATAGACGCTCTACATAGTTTTAAAACAGGGACGCGGGAAATACCCGACAATGCAGCAATAGCGGCAACACTGCTTGCCCTGCTCTATGGGTGGCTGATGTACACCTCAAACACCTGTGCGGCCACACAGTTAAACTCTCCGGCACTGCTTGCGGATGCCGCCGAAAGTAAAGCCGACAGCCTTGCCTCCATCGCTGTGCTTGCCGGTCTCATCGGCTCAAAACTGGGTTATGTGTATGCAGACACTATAGCGGCCCTTGTTGTTGCTGTGTTTGTTTTTCATATAAGTGTCGAGATGTTTATGAAGGGAGTCAACGGCCTCATTGATGTAGCCGTGGATAAGGACATACTTCAGGACATATCCAGAACCTGTCTTTCCATAAAGGGCATTGAAGGAGTGAAAAAGATACGGTCAAGGTGTATGGGGCAGAAGTGCTCCGTTGAATTGGAGATAGAGGTGTTAAGTTCTAAAACAGTTCTTGAGACGCAGGAACTTGTAGGGTACGTCAGAAACCTTGTCCTTCAAAAGGTGGAAGGAATAGACGAGGTGTTTGTTAAAACCGTGCCTGTGAATAAATGGTGGGGGCTTAGATGAGAGTAAGTAATGATTTTTTAGGCTTTTTGACAGCCGTGTTATTTATCGTGGCAAATGCCTACTATCCGGCTAAAGCACTTACAAAGAAGTTTATAGGGCAGTCGCCGGAGATAGCCAGGTTTTTCCGGACATACCTGGACCTGCATATAACTTTAAACCTTATAGGGTTGCTGCTGACTTTCATTCACGGACATAATGCCGATGAGAGAAACATAATACTTCAGGCCTCTATGCTGGTTACCATTTGGCTGTGTGTGGTCGGAGGTATAATGCAATGGGGAAAAACAACTGCACTTTATAATAAAATGAAGCTGATTCATACCCAGCAGTTTATGTTTGTAGTGTGGATACTTTTGATAATAATCGGACATTCAATATTATAATTATGAGGGGATGGAGTTGATGGATGCAATAAAGAAGTTGAAATTAAACCTTGATCTGAGCGAGTTTAAAATTGTTATGAAAACCGTTGTGACAAACGGCAAACGGTTGCTTGACGGCATGATAGATGCCTACAATGACGTGACAAAGCTAAATCCAACGGATGCAGTAGAGATTTACATAAGCACAGGCGATAAGATGAAGCAAAAGGGCGACTATGAGGGGGCGATAAAGTCTTATAAGAAAGTGCTGGATGTTGACAGCACGCATCTTGAGACGCTTATGAGGCTGGGTAAGGCCTATGTGTATGTGGGACTGCCCAATGAGGCGATAGAGGTGTTAAGCCGTGCTGCAGTGCTAAATCGTTCAGATGCACAGTGTTACTTTTATCTTGCCTCATCCTACTACATGATTGATGAGTATGCAAAGGCGTTGACCGCCTTTAGTGAGTCAATAAGGCTTGACCCTTCCTTTGCAGAGGCTTATTACAAGCAGGGGCTTGTCTATGACAGCATGAATGAGTTTGATAAATCAATAGAGGCATATGAACATGCAATTTCCTTAAACCCAAACTTTATAAAAGCATACCAGAGCATTGGGCTTGCGTATGAGGGCAAGGGGCAGAGGGAGGAGGCACTGAAGTATTTCAAAAAGGCTCTTGAGCTGGAAGGAAAGGGTTTTAAATAAAATACTAATAATATAGAAACAAAAGGAGCGGTGGTTATGACAAGTATAGTGATGGGATTAATAGCAATTTGTTTAGGGTTGTGGGGAGTGGTAAAGTACAAGTGGTATGTGATGGATGTGTTTTTGGCGGTTATGCCGGTAGTGCTGATAGTGGGCGGGTTTGTAGCCCTGATGGCAGGCATTAGAAACACAGGACTTAAGGCCAAGGTAATGGAGAAAAACGGCGATAACAATGATACAGGCAGAGAAGACAGATAGGAGAGGGCCATGGGTGATACTAGCGAAAGACAATACAGAAACAATAACCTCAACGGGTTTGAGCAGCCGCGGGCAAGCTGCCCGAAGAGCTTTAGGCCGTGGATATGGACCCTTGTACTGCTGGCTGTTTTAACGTTAGGCTGGGCTTTTTTTGAAAGCTACAAGGAGGGGGGTATTGTCAAAAATATCCTCGAAACAGACGACATCAAAAAGATGGTCAAAATGAAAAAGCCCAACCCATATGACAATGTTGCTTTGGTGGAACCGATAAACAAAGTACAGGCGGGTTATCACGAAATCATAGAGAAAGTGCGTCCCGCTGTGATAAGCATAGACGTGGTGTTTGACCCTAACCCACAGACCAACGTGGCCTTTCAGGTCCCTGAGCTTGTGGCCAATCCTCCGACTACATATACACGGGTCGGCTCAGGCGTTATAGTGGAGCCCACCGGTTATGTGCTTACAAGTTTTCACGTGATAGACAATGCTAAGAAGATGAAAGGCACGGTTTATTTGCCCGGAGGCGGCAAGGAGTACAAACTTAAGGTAGTAAATGTAAATAAGGAGGCGGACCTGGCCCTCTTAAGGCTTGACGGCGAGGGACCTTTTCCCCATGCTGAACTGGGCGATTCCAATGCAGTGCGCACCGGTGATGTGGTCATAGCGGTTGGCAGCCCGTTTGGATTTGATTTTAGCGTAAGTGTGGGTATAATAAGCAGCAGAGACCGGTCAATTACGGTAGGGGGCAGGGTATATGACGGGCTGTTCCAAACCGATGCGGCTCTGAATAAAGGAAGTAGCGGCGGTCCTCTTGTCAATACAGCCGGTGAGGTCGTAGCGATAAGCAATGCAATTTACTCACCGACCGGCGGCTTTACAGGCATAGGGTTTGCCATTCCGATAAGCGAGGCTTCCCAGTTGGTAGCCGGTGTGGTTGATTTTAATGAAATAGTGCCGCAGGTGGGCGGTCAGATGGTGGCATGGGCAAAGCAGGGTAAGCAGGTAGGGAATTCCTATAAACTGCCGGGCGGCATGATGATAACCCCTCCGCATCCATACAGAGGGAAGTGTCTGGATTGCCACCCTCAATTGTGCCAACTAAATGGGCAGGGGCGTTTGGCGGCTCAAGCCCCTGTGGGGCGGAATCCTTTGGAACAAACCCCTGCGGGACAGAATCCCAATGTGCCCGTAGCTTTACAAGACCCTCAGGCCTCACAGCCCTTTTTCGGCGCACTGCTGCTTGATGTGGATTCCGTTATAGCAACGCACTTTAACCTGCCTCACAGTGGCGGTCTTCTTGTGGATAAGGTCTATCCGGGCACACCTGCGGAGGCGGCGGGCCTGCAGCGCGGAGATGTTATCCTGCGAATTGACGGCAGGCGGCTTGCCAATGTTGCGGAGTTTAAGACCGTCATAGCGGATAAACCGGCGGGTTCAAAGTTTGAATTAGTGGTGGCAACCGGTGATACAAGAAAGACGGTTACTATGAAGACGATACCGGAGCCGCCGTTTCTTCCTAAAATGACACAGGCTGTGAAACCGATAAAAGAGTTCGATTGGCTGGGCTCTGAAATTCAACCGATTAAAGCTCCGCTTTCAGCTTATATCAAAAAAGGCGTCTATGTTTCCGACTCAGGCGGTGTGTTAAAGGCGGCTGGAATCATAAAAGGTGATGTGATAACCTCGATAAATAACAAACCGGTTTATGATATGTTTTCATTTGTCGGCTTAACCGGCCAGGTTAATGTTAAAGAGGGGTTTGTATTGGATATAATAAGGGCGGGACAGCCCATGTTTATAACTGTAAAGGGATAGAAGCAAACAGTATGAATGACAGAGATCAGATAAACGAGATACTGAAAAAGGTCTATGCAGCGGAGCTTGGTTTTATAGAGAAAGCTCCAAACATAGAGCTGAGAAACAAAAATGTACTGAGCAGAATATACAGCACTCTGTGGAGTAGGCAGTCGGGAGCCTTAAAAACCGCTTTCGTAGCTCTTGTTATGGTTGTACTCTCCGCCGGTGTGTATTACTACAACTCATTTATAATGAACTACTACAAGGTGGTAATGGAAAGGGCTCAGATAGAGGCGCAACTGCAAAGGAGAGGCGACCTCATTCCCAATCTGGTGGCAACGGCTGCAAAGTATATGAACTATGAGCAAAATGTATTTATGCACGTGGCCGATGTCAGAGCCGCCGTTAAATCTCTGGATAAGGCTATGCAGCTTAAGGGGCTTAAGCCCGATGACCTCTCGGTGCTGTCTAAATTTCAGGCGGTAGCGGAGGCTTATCCAATGCTGAAGTCATCTGAGGCCTATACTCTTTTGCTAAAAGAGCTCTCCGACACTGAAACAAAAATTGTCGAGATGCGCATTAGTTACAACAGAGAGTCAAGTTATTACAACTCAAGATTAAAGATGTTTCCCGGTAATATATTTAACCTCCTTTTTAATTTTAAGCCGATGCCGGTCTTTGAGTCGGAAATCAGGGCAAAAGTAACTCCGGGGGTTCAATAATGTGTAGAGCACAAATTACTAAAACAGGGAGAGTGAGATATGTCGGATACTGCAACTGCGCTAAAGACTAAAATAAAATCCTTAGATGACGGGCAAAGAGCAGCCTTGCTTGAGAAACTGGCGGATGCCGTTGCCAATATGGAGACGGTATTAAACGAGAAAAGGAATGTATTTGCAACCGTAAGACAGCAGTCTGATGAGAATCTTCAGAATATAATCACAATAATAAAGGGACAACAGGTTCAGCGGCTCGAGTTGGAAAACGAAAAACTGAAAAAGGAATTAAAAGAAGTGATAATGGACACCTCAAAGGTTGAGGGGCTTGAAAACACTATAAAGGATTTAACACACAAACTTACAACCGCTAAGGCTGAGCTAAGCAGTGCTTTGGAGGAGAAAAAGAACGTTGAGGAAAAGCTTAATCGCCTTCAGGAACAGTGGGAAAAGCTGATGCAGGGTGTATAATATGGAAAAGCATAAACCTTTAAATTGGCAGGATATAGGGAGTTTTACAAAGGAAGCCGACGAGCTTTTAGCCGACCGTCTTAAGTATAAGTCGGAGCTAAAAGAACTCTCTGCAACTCTTTTGCAACTCATTGCAGGCTATGAAAGCAAACAGGCCGGCTTGAAAGATGTGTTGGTTGACAATGCTGCAAAGGAAAAGCAGGTCAAATCGCTGCAAGCCGATGTGTTTATGTACAGAGGGAGGTTGTCTTCTATCGGTTCCATGAATAAGGTGGCGCAACAGTATGCACGACAAGAGGATGAGATAAGGGAGCTTAAGGAAAAGTCTGCAGCATCAACCGGGGCGATAACAAAGTATGAAACCGAGACGGCGGCTTTTAGTGAGATAATATCATCCAACTCTGATACAATGGAAACGCTGAAGTTAGGAATTGCAGAGAGAGAGCAGGAAAGGAAATCTCTTAACGGCGAGATTGCTGAAATTAAAAATGTTTCTGATATATTTGTAAAAAAAGCCGAAATGGAAAAAGAGCTTCAGTCCCTTACTGAAAAGCGGGACGGTATCCTACATGAAACAGAAACGGTTAATACCAAACTCAACGAGGACGAAAGTGTGTTGCCCGGGTTAAAAAGCACAGTGGAATCATTAACCAAAGAGCTTGCATCGCTTGAGAAAAAGAGGCAGGAGTCTAAGGAGTATCTGGCACAGCAGGAGGTGTTAAATGCTGAGCTGACCGAGCTTGGCAGCAAAAAGAGGGCTATTGAGTTTTCACTTGAAACACTGCAGACAACACATGAAGAGCTGCTTGCAAAGTTAGAAGCTGAAAAAGAAAAAAATGCAGCAAAGAAGATCGAGGCGGAAAACCTTAAAAAGCAGTTTAAGGAGTTTATAAATGAAATAGGCGTCATTAACCGTGAAAAGGCAAGAATTGAGTTAATAATAAGGGAAAACGAGGGAGTTTTTAAGGGCATAAAATCTTATTTTCAGGAAAACAAGTACATCGAGGCAGAGATAGAGATAATGGAAAAGCTGTTTGAAGAAACCATAAATATACTGAGGATATAACCATGGGCATGTTCGTGGAGCAGGATATAACATACACCAAAGAGGATATACACCGGCTGATAGGTATTTTCGGTGAAAATGTCGTACATAAAATGCGTAAGGCAAATTTAGAGGCCGAAATTCATGAAATCACCAAAGAGCTGGAATATTACAGGGAAAGAATAGAACGGTCTGAGTTAAAAAACTCGGAAGCCGAGAAATCCCTGAAGGAGCATAACGATTTATCCTCAGAGATGACAGAGCAGATTTCTCATCTTAAAAAAGAAAAAGAGCATTTAGAGCGTGAAATAGAAAAGTTTGCCAATATCGAGCAAAAAGCGGCGGAGTTGATAGACAGAGATGCTCTGATATTTTCACTTAAAAAAGAGGTTGCTGTTTCAGAGGGTAAGGCCAAACATCTTCAGAAGAGCCACGAGAAAATAGTGGAAGAGAAAAACCGTTCAGAAAGTATGGTAACCGAGGCTCAAAAGAAGCTGGATAACCTGACTGATGAGACAAAAAAATTAAGTGAGACACTTGCCTTTCAAAAATCCGTGATTCCGCCGTATAAGGATTTAAACGAACTTCAGAGGTATAAGGATGAGGCACAGGGGGAAATAGCCGGCCTTAAAAGGGCAATAGAAAACGTAAACAAAGAGATAGCAAAAAGCACAGAGACCCTTTCTGCACGCACTGCACAAAGCGATAAGGCACACAATGAGCGTCAAAGTCTTACCGCAAAGAAAGAGGAGCTGGAGAGGGAAATTGCTGAGATTACCGGCTACGAATCTGTGGAAGAGTTACAGAAGATAGTGTCGGAGCTTCAATCGGGTAAAGAATCGTTAACAGCTGCACTACATGCTCTGGAAAGCACAAAGACGGAGAGTGAAGGAAAGATAAAGAAGACTGAGATTCAGATAAAAGAAGAAGGGGTTTTTGCAGCGGGGTTTGAAAAGACGGTCAATGATCATGCTCTAAAGCGTGAAGAGGTCAGGACCCTCAAAGAGGAAGTATCGCTTAGGGAGCTGGAAATAGGCGTAACAGAGCGTCTTACCCAGTTTAGTGTTCCAATAGAGGAGTTTCTGAAACTTAACCATAAGGCATTAAAATCAATATCAGATAAGTATGAGATGTCTTTGGAAAATCTTAAAAACGCCTTAGCCGGTGGGATATTGTAGCCGCCGTGAAGAGCATGTTGAAAGTAACGGCACTCATCGCTCTCATTGTGTTGTTAGGGGGCTGCGCTACTGTGCTGACGGTTCCGGAGCATATAACGCTTGACGGGCTTTGGGATGTAATTAAGGTGGTTATAGTAGGATTATTTGTCGGGTTTTTGGGCACAATGATAGGAGCAGGCGGCGGGTTTTTATTAGTACCTATATTTTTGATTTTTTATAATTTCACTCCGCAGCACGCAATAGGCACATCAACGGCGGTTGTGTTTTTAAATGCCCTTTCCGGTACGTTTTCCTACATAGAGCAAAAGCGGATAGATTATGAGCTGGGAGTGAAGTTTTCCGTAATAGCGGTGGTGGGCGTGATAATAGGAGCGTTTCTTACGCAGGCGCTGAATTTTTTAGTTTTCTCCATAATGTTTTCAATTTTATTAATTGTGCTTTCCTATAGCATGGTATTTATGGAGGACTTTTCGCTGGTATGTGAAAAGACGGCGCAACAGCCTAAAAAGCGGGTATTGAATGACGCCTACGGGCAGATACACACATATGCACCGGACTTATCGGTAGGGTTTGGCGGGAGTTTTATTGTCGGTATTCTTTCGGGGTTGCTTGGCATAGGCGGAGGGCTTTTACATGTTCCTCTTATGAGTTTTATCGGTATCCCGATTCACGTGGCTGCTGCAACCAGCCATTTCATCGTAGTGATAACCAGTTTCTTTGGCGTGCTGGCCTTCATAGGGCTGCACACAATAGATTTTGATTATGCTATATTTGTGGGGGTTGGGACAATTTTAGGGGCGGTTTTTGGTGCAAAGGCGGCAAAACAAACAAATGCCGTGGTTATAAAGAAGATAATAGCTTTTTTACTAATTTTCATGGCGTTGAAACTTTTATTGAATCTCAGGTAAAGAAAAAGGGAGGTATATACTAGGATGGAAGATAAATCAACAACGCAGAGGCCCTCTATGCTGAGTGAATTTGCAAAGGCATTAAATGCCGGAGGTGCCGCCATATTAAACATGTATGATTCAACGGCGGACCTTGTTTCAAAAGCCGCAAACTCTGTAGTGAACATTAAGCCCAGGATGCCGGGATTGCCGAAATTCCCTAAATTTCCGGATAATATATTCTCAACAAGACTTGCCGGTGTTGGGCGGAGGAAGGACTTTGACGCTAAGATTAAGGATTACGAAGATAAGGTAAAGAAATTATACGCAGAGATCGGCAGACTTAGCGCTGCGGGCGAGGATGCCGAGTCGGAAAGCGTAAGTGTGATTATAAGACAGGTCAAAGACTACGAACGTGAAATAGAGCGTTTGAGAGGCAGACAGGCGGAGCTTGCGGAACTTGAAAAGCAGGAAGAGGCACAAAAACGCCAGTCTAAGACCGTCTCTATGATAAATAAAAAGGGTAAGCCGGATGACGGTAAAATATCATCTTCAATAGAGACGGCAATCCAGAGGGCGCTAAAGAGTAGAGAGTTTTTGACGGATTCCGAGCGGGAGATATTTGCTAAAATTGCAGGCGATATTCTTGACAGTGAAATGGAGATAAAAATAATGGCGGTATCGGAGCTTGGCCGTTTTGGGTTTAAAGCCGCAGTGCCGATTTTGATAGAGGCAGCCAATTATAAAAATCCGTATTTGATTTCAGACATTATAAATGCGCTGATAAATCTGGGGGATGCCGAGGCCGTACCGTTTTTAAAAGAGACTGCTAAGTTTCCCAACTTCAGGGTAAGGGTAGGGAGTCTGAGGGGACTATATAAACTTGCCTCAGACATTGACGCCCTCCCTGTGCTGCTTTCTGCGTTAAAGGATGAGCACCATGAGGTCAGAAAGACGGCGGCGATGTTTTTAGGCTGGAGAGATTCCGCCGACACGGTTCCCGCCCTTGTGCAGGTACTTCATGATAGAGACGAGGGCGTGAAAAAGGCAGCCATAGCAGCCCTTAGCTCAATAAAGGACAAAGGAGCCGTTTCTCCCCTGATACGCACACTTATGGATGAATCGCGTGAGGTCAGGGAAAAAGCGCTTGAAGCTATAAAGACAATTACCGGCGAGTATGTGTCCTTCAACATTGATCTCAAAGGTGATGTGCTTGCATCGGAAATAGATAAGTTAAGGAGATGGTGGCAAGGCGTAAAGACACTGGAACTATCGCCTTTGACAACTGAATCAGTTTTTCCTGAGCCGGTTTTGCCGGAATCAGTCTCCTCAGAGGCCGCAGTGCAAAGCTCTGAGCAATCAGGGGATACTACAGAGGACATATGATGGATACAGATGAAAATGATGACTTAATGCCGGACAGTGGTTTTATCAGCACTGAGAGCATCCGGGAGGCGGCAATAGCGAAAATCCTGGAAAATCAAGACGAACTCAACTCATATTCCGAGAGTCTGGGTAATGAAAAGAAGGAGCTTTCCAAAGAGGTGGAAACTCTTGAAGAGGAAAACCATAATCTGGAAAAGGAAATAAAGAAGCTCGAATATGAGATTTTAGTAAAAGAGAAAGAGGCTAAAAAGCAGGAGGAAAAAATAAGTGCAATAAAGAGAAAAAACCTGCCGCCACTTTCCGAGGAAAACAGATTAGCCTCAGAGATAAAGTTTTTAGAAGCGGAGAAGGTGCAGTTGATGGAAAAATACAACGAGCTTTCCGACCGGCTCAACACAGAGATAAACAACATCGGAGCCAGCCTCATAGATTTGGACTTTACAAAGGGAGAGACAGAGACTTTCCGGGATAAGACAGAAGAGGCGCAGCAGAGGATTTCAACCAAATACAAAGATTTGGAATACCTTCACGAGCGGCTGAAATGGACCTCTGATGCATTGCTGGGTCTCCACAGCGGCATAAAGACAGTGGAGAGAAATTTTAAAAT
This sequence comes from Nitrospirae bacterium YQR-1, assembly GCA_039908095.1. NCBI lineage: Bacteria > Pseudomonadati > Nitrospirota > Nitrospirae bacterium YQR-1. The sequence goes on along the minus strand of JAMOBJ010000003.1, from coordinate 71,248 downwards.
AAAATATTATAAAAGGTGAGACTATGGAAGACTTTTACTTAACAGAGGAGCCGGAGGATGAGCGTGGTAGTGAACCGGGTGAGCATAGTAATGATGTTGCCATAGAGAGCGGTGGTGATGCTTTAGTGAGTCCGATTGCAAGGAGGTTTTTTAAGGCAAAGGAGTTAAATATATTCAAGTTACTAAATGAAGAGACAGCCTCGCCGAATATTGGCGCAACTGTTAAGGAAATAGTGGTCTCGCTGGTAAGAATGGAGGCGGAGCTAAACGATGTGCTCTCAATAAATGCAGCCTTAGTCAGAGACATAACCGCTGCAAAGGATGCGATTGCGGACCTACGCTTGGAAAAGGCGGAGCGTGAGGCTTTGATTGAACAGATGCGCCAGGAGATACCTGCCAAAAACCAGATGCTTGCAGAGGTAGAGTATATGGTTAATGAAAGAAACGCCGCTCAGGCAACTATTCATGACCTGAAAGTGAAAGCCGAAAAGGCAGTCAAAGAACTCGAATTTGCAAAAATGAGAATAAAAGAGCTTGAAAACGAAAAGGCTGATCTGATAGGAGACGTCGGCGTTTTAGAGTCAAAACTGGAAAAAGCCGCCGGCAAGCTGAACTTTTATCAGCGACGGTTAAATACTTTGGAAGGGGAGAGGGTTATCAGAGAGGGCAAGTTAGCAGATTTACAGAAGAGATACAGGGACAACCTGGATGCTAAGTTTGCAAATTATGATGAGAACCCGGAGTAAGCTGCCGGGAATTGTAATTTATAAATGTACATATAATATATATCAAAAAGGTCTATGGTGAGAAAATGGAAGATATGATGGATGATATGTATTCTGAAAAAAGTGTTTTTGAAGAGGTACATGAACTAATAGATGAGCTAAAAAAGCTGGCCCAGTCTAAAGAGGAGCTTGTAAAGGACAATGTTGTCCTAAAAGAAAAGCTTAGAACTCTGACCGGAGAGGCGGATGGTCTTGATGTTATCATAAAGAGGTCAAAAGAGGAGCTGCAGCGTGTGGAGTCCACAGTGGAGGGCTACGGGGGCGCTATAGCCGGGTTACAAAGCAAGAAAGAGCGCCTTATTGAAGAAATTAACCGCTATAAGGGCAATATTAAAATAGTGGAAGAGGATCTGCAAAACACGGCCGGCGTTAAAACCCACCTTATGGATGAGCTTGCCCAGGCAAGAGACGATAAAGAAATTGTAGTAACCAGGTTCAGAGAAATTCAGAATGTTATGAACTCAATTGAAAGAAAAAAGAAATTGATTATGCCTAAGTTTAGTGAATATGATGTTGTTTTAAAGCAGATACATAAGGCTTTTAAGGAAGTGGAAAGTAAGGTTTCTTTATCTAAAATAGTGCATAATTACCACATAAACTGAAACTCAAACGGAGGGCACGGTATTTATGTCCGTGTGCCGGTGCGTATAAGTACAGGTCTTGGTACACAGATTAGGGATGTTAAGGCGGCGTACTCATAAGGTGGAAGTGGTTGTGCCCGATAGTGTCCTTTCTCCTGTGGTTCTGATGTTGGAGCATAAAAATGCGAAAATCTTTATTTTTTTCCTGTATAGCAGCGATAGTATTTGTTGTTGTGATTTCAGCTGTGACCGCAAATGTTTCCGGTGTAAAGAAGTCTCCGTTTGAATTTCATGATATACAACTTAACGGCAACAGCAGGGTTACGGCTGTAGTGGTTTCCAACGACAGCGATATTCCGCTAAAGAAGGAAAACACCGGTGTAACCGTAGATGGCCAAACAATAGGCGATTTTTCATTAACCCCTGTCAACGATGAGTCAACGGCGCTTATTTTAGCATTTGATGTGAGCAGGAGTATGAATGGAATTCCGCTTGCAAGTGCTAAAAAATACGCTTCCTACCTCCTTGCTCCCATTACCGACGGTAACTATGTAATGCTTATGACTTTTGGAAACTATATAAGGATTCTTGAAAACTTAACTGATGATAAGGACACCCTGATAAGTAAAACAGATTCACTTACGGCTCTGGAGCAAAAAACCTTACTTTACCGCGCAATTTCAGATGGACTTAAATTAGCAGAGAAATCAAAGACGGCAAAGACGTCCATGTTGGTAATTACAGATGCAAAAGATGACCACAGCGATATAACTTTTGAGGAGCTCCTCAAAGATTTTAAAAAGCCCCATATTCCTATACATGTAATGGTATATGGTAACAACCGGCTGTACTTTGAGTCTCTGGATAATATAACAAAGCTTACAAAGGGTACGATGCTGGTTAATCCTGGTTTTGAGGAGATTCAAGGTCTTTCGAGGGCAATCTTCATCCCTAAAAGGGTTAAGTATTTAATTGATTATAAGTACGCCGGAGCAGCGGGAAAGCATGAGTGTCTGGTTAAGCTGAAATATCAGGGAGGGGAGATTTCATTAAAAAGAGAATTTGCTTTACCCCCATCCGGAGCCACTACTGTGCCTGCCGGTACTGCGCAGAGCACGCCCCAGAGTACCCCTGAGCCAAAAAGCACCGTGACTGCTGTAACGAAAGCCGAATCGCCCGGTTCAATCGGAGAGCTGATGCTTAACTATCAGTGGCTTATTTTGTTGATTATCATATTTTTACTGTTCTTAATTGTCCTTATATTGCTATTGAGTAAAAAGAAAGGCGCCGACACTTCAGTTACATTTGCCGTTAAAGATATGCAGAGTGAATTGAAATTAATTAATGCGAGGCTTTCTGAAATTCATAAAAGCGAATTGATAATAACTGATAATGAAGGACTTGAGGGCTTCATTCATAGTTTGATGAACAAGTTTGTTGAGGGTACACACGAAAATATAAAAAATATCCTGAGACGGCTTGAAATAGAAACTAAAAATGCTATAGCAAACATCGGGGAGATAAAGAGTCAGGAATATGTGCTTTTACAGGAGAACATTTCTAATCTTTCCGGCGTGTTGCAATCACGTATAAGCGTTGTTGAGAGCGCCCTTGAGAGAATAAGAGAGATGTATAAAACTGAACAAAGCGCAGGGGCGGAGAGAGCACAGGCTATGGTGGCAGACATACTGTCTGCTAAAATAGCAGAGTTAAAACAGGAGCTTACCGTGAGCTTTAATTCTAAGTATGAAACTCTCACAGGAGCACTAAGTGATATACCCTCAATGAAAATTCAGTCAGAGACATATTATGCCGGAGTTGAAAGCAGACTTTCCGGGCTTTCATTAGAAATTTCCACTATGGCTGCAAACTTTGAAACGAGTCTCAGCGCAGCAATCAGTCAAGCTGTTCAAGAGACAGATTATGAAAAAATTGCAGAGGCCAATAAGGAGACTCTGAAGGATTTTGAGAATAAACTTGAAATGCTGACACTAACCACATGTGGCATACCAACACTCAAGGCCGGATTAGAGGACTTCATGCTGGCAATTGAAAGTAAGCTGACAACTCTTTCAACAGAACTAAGCACTATGGCCGCCGCTTTTGATAATCGTCTTGAGACGACACTTAAACAGAGTGTCCCGACTCCGGTGCATGAAAAAATAGATTATGAAAAAATAGCGGATGCGGGCAAGGAAACGCTTAAGGATTTTGAAAACAGGCTTGAGGCACTGTCATCA
>JAMOBJ010000003.1:0-67545 GCA_039908095.1 Nitrospirae bacterium YQR-1 | reverse complement strand
AGATAGATTATGAAAAAATAGCGGATGCGGGCAAGGAAACGCTTAAGGATTTTGAAAACAGGCTTGAGGCACTGTCATCATTCATTGCCGGTATCCCTCCGATGAAGAGTGCCTTTGAAAAGCATCAAACGGAAATAGAAGAAAAGCTCTCAGGCATAACAAAGCAAATCTCTGAAATTAATAAGGGCACTACGCTGCAATATGAAAAGACGGAGATAGATTACGAAAAACTGGCGGAGGCGGGCAAGGAATCGCTTAAGGATTTTGAAAGCAGGCTTGAGGCACTGTCGTCAAAGATTGGTGAGATTACATTTCTAAAGACAAGGTTTGAGGAAAATCAGACGGCGATAGAGAGAAAACTCGCCTCCCTGACGGAACAACTCTCTGAATATAAGCAGGATGTACAAAAGACAGACACTGAAAAAATAGATTACGAGAAACTGGCGGAGGCGGGCAAGGAATCGTTGAAGGATTTTGAAAGCAGGCTTGAGGCACTGTCATCATTCATTGCCGGTATCCCTCCGATGAAGGGTGCCTTTGAAAAGCATCAAACGGAAATAGAAGAAAAGCTCTCAGGCATAACAAAACAAATCTCTGAAATTAATAAGGGCACTACGCTGCAATATGAAAAGACGGAGATAGATTACGAAAAACTGGCGGAGGCGGGCAAGGAATCGCTTAAGGATTTTGAAAGCAGGCTTGAGTCTCTGTCATCATTCATTGCCGGTATCCCTCCGATGAAGGGTGCCTTTGAAAAGCATCAAACGGAAATAGAAGAAAAGCTCTCAGGCATAACAAAACAAATCTCTGAAATTAATAAGGACACTACGCTGCAATATGAAAAGACGGAGATAGATTACGAAAAACTGGCGGAGGCGGGCAAGGAATCGTTGAAAGATTTTGAGAGCAGGCTTGAGGCGCTGTCATCAAAGATTGGTGAGATTACATTTCTAAAGACAAGGTTTGAGGAAAATCAGACGGTGATAGAAAGAAAACTTACCTCCCTGACGGAACAACTCTCTGAATATAAGCAGGCTGTACAAAAGACAGACACTGAAAAAATCGATTACGAAAAAATAACAGATGCCAACAAGGAAACGCTTAAGGATTTTGAAAGCAGGCTTGAGGCACTGTCATCATTCATTGCCGGCATTCCTCCAATGAAGGGTGCCTTTGAGAAGCATCAAACGGAAATAGAAGAAAAGCTCTCAGGCATAACAAAGCAAATCTCTGAAATTAATAAGGGCACTACGCTGCAATATGAAAAGACGGAGATAGATTACGAAAAAATAGCGGATGCGGGCAAGGAAACGCTTAAGGATTTTGAGAGCAGGCTTGAGTCACTGTCATCGTCTGTTGCCGACATTGCGCTGCTTAAGAGTAAACTTGTGGAAAATCAGGCTGGTATAGATGGTAAACTTTCCGGGCTTTCGGCGGAAATGGCGCCGGTTAAGGATGCCCTTGTTTATATCATAAGGTTTTTAATGTCTGTGCCGGTAAAGAGAAAGTAAAGAAATACTTACGAGCGTCAGAAGCTGGGGCTGTGTATTTTTTTAGGAAGGAACTATTGATATGGAATATGCTCTGTACGTTATTCCAGTGTAAGCGGCAATCCGTTTTTTGTTAGCGGAGCAGTTAGCTACAAAGGCATTTAAATATTGAATAGCAGCAAAATATTAAAAAGTAAAAAAACTATAAAGTATAAAGATTGGAGGATGTCAATGGGGGATGAATCAAAGAAAAGATCGTTGATAGCCAAGGTGTTAAATGCCGGCGGCTCTGCTGTTGTCACTGTATATGATGCCACGGCGGAACTTGTTTCAAAAGCGGCGGACAGTGTATCGGTATTGAAACCAAAAAGTTCAGGCGGCATGGTACTCACAGGGGCTGTTAAGTTAGGCGAAAGCAGAGGATTAGATTTTAAAATTAAGGATTTGGAGAGGATACTTAATGCAGGTAAAAAGAACTTTAAGGATTTTGAGAGCAAATACGATGCGTTTTCGTTGATTCTCCGTGATATATCCATACTTAAGAAGCAGCTTGAGAGAAATCAGTCCGGCCTCGAGAATAAGATAACCATGCTTTCAGAGCAGATAATGGATGTTGTACAATCGCTTGCAACTTCTCAGGTCTCTGCCTTGCCGGGTCAGAGTGTCCCTCAAATAAACCTTGTGAGAAGAGATTATGAAAAAAGAGATTACGAAAAGATAGATTATGAGAAAATTACCGCTGCCAACAGAGAGGTGCTGAGAGAATTTGAAAAGAGGCTGGCAGCGTTTTTATCAATATCACAAGCCGGCGCACCTGTTGTCCCCAAGGGCAGGCCGGATTTAGATCAGGTGGTTTTGGAAACCAGGCTTTCAGAGCTTTCAAAACAGGTGGCGGCAATTTCAAAAGCTCTAAGCGCTATTGTAACAACAACTGCTAATATCAGCGCACAAAAAACAGACTATGATAAAATTGATAGTACTAACAAGGAGTTTTTGAAAGACTTTGAGAAGAGAATTGTTTTGGTTGCAGCCGCACTGAGAGATGTGCAGTCGCTGTCCGGACAACTACAGAATAACCAAACAGTGGTGGAAGGTAAACTGTCAGCTCTTTCAAAGCAAACTGCAGATATGGTATCGGCCTTAAAGGTGCTTCTTTCCGCCGGCACCATTACAGGAGTTCAAAAGAGCGGTGGAGAGAAAATCAACTTTGAGAGCATAGATTACGAAAAGATAGCTGATACCAACAGGGCGGCGCTGAGGGATTTAGAAAAGAGCTTTGTGCCGGTCTTAACAGCCCTCAGGGATATGCAGTCGCTTTCCGGCCGGCTTCAGAATAATCAGGCGGTTGTGGAAGATAAACTCTCCGGTCTCTCAAAACAAACAACGGACATGGTATCGGCTTTAAAAGTTCTTCTTTCCGCCGGAGCAATACAGGGAGTTGCAAAAAGTGATGCAGGGAAAATCAATTTTGAGAGTATAGACTACGAAAAGATTGATAATGTCGTTAAAGGTGCGTTAAGAGGTATTGAGTCAAAAGTGGAGTTGCTTTCAACTCTGCCCCATGATGTAGTACCTGCAGGAAGCACAGCTGATGTGAGCTCATCGGCAATGGAGGAAAAGCTGACAGGGCTTTCAAGGCAGATGGAAGATATCGTGTCAGTTTTAAATAATCTTTTAGCCTCCGGATTAGACAGGGGCGTACAGGCTGGGGGTATGGTACAGATAGATTATGAAAAACTCGGTATTGAGAAGATAGATTACGAAAAAATCGCTAACGAAAGCAGGGGAATGCTTAGCGGGCTGGAAAGTAAATTAGAGGCGTTTTCTGCAGCCTCCCGTGACATATCATCTGTCAGCCGTGACATATCAATAGTAAAGGCACAGACAGGAGAGGTTGCATCGGCTCTGGAGGGCAAGCTCAGCAGCCTTACCGGTGAAGTGACTACGGTAAAGGGCGCTCTGATTCACATTATAAGGCTTCTGATGGCAATGACTGAAAAGAAATAGCAGTCAGAAGTAAACGCAGGCGGCTGGGAGAAGGGGAGGTGTCGCTTTCTCCAAGCCGCCCCGTTACTCTTTTGACTGCAACTTGGTATAATTCCAATTCCAATTCAAAAGTATAACGAGGCGGCTGGGAACAAGCGACGCAGACGTACTGTTTTGTACGTTGAGGAGCTTGTGACAAAGCCAACAAAGTTAGACAAATGAATTAGAATTGGTATAACAAGGTATTCTTTTCACTTACCATAACTCTTTACTATGCGAACCAATTTCCAGATATCCCGGGAGGTAAGAGTAGTATTCCATGCCGGCATACCTGCAGCTTTCGAACCATGTAGTATCAAATTATAAACTTCACCGTCTGTACCACCATGTCTGAAATTACCGGTAGTAAAATCAGCACCTTTCATCGTCTCCCCATCCCCGTTTCCGCTGCTGCCATGACATGTGGCACAGTGGGCTGCATACAGCAATTTGCCCTCTTCCAATGCTTTAGCGGTAGGTTTCACGGGGTTTTTTAGCTTTTGATATTTTACATGGTTATGCGCACCGTTTTTTTGATGACCATCTGAATTTTTTTCCTGGGCAGATGCGAAAACGGTTGTCATTATAACCAATGTAAACGTTACTATCACTGCCGTAAACATCACTTTGCTGAAATTGCTCATAAATTACATAGCCTCCTTTGGGGGATAGTGTTTAATCCCTGAAAAAATTTAATTAGCATTTCTTACCGGCCAGACGTATAAAGATGTACCCTCCTCAAACATTCTGATATCCCCATGTTGAATATTAACAGTCCAGTAGTGTCCTTGTCTGTGCACACATGGTGTAGAAGTTATATAAACATATTGTAAATTAAAAAAAGTTTGATCTTTAGGAAGAGCCGGCCTGTACTTTGAGTAATCGATAAGAGTGATAAAGTCATAAATATTGGGAAGCCTCCAGTCAGCATAACCCCCATATTTATTATCGTTAAGGTCTTTTAACAATCGATCAGCTCCCTCTTTTGTAGCTGCCTTGCCACTTATGTTGGCGTTACGTACCCACATTAACCCGCTTTTTGTATCCTTAACCACTAAGTCTGAGAGGGTCTCGAATCTTTGTTGTTGCGCGTATCCCCTCTGGACACTAAATAAAGTAATGATTACAAAAAGCGATAAACAAAAGGCTATTCTTGACATCTCTTTCCCTCCAGAAAACTTAATGCCTACTGCTGTGGATTAGTTTTAAACATTGTTATTCGTTTTACTTGCCGAAAGCAAATTTCTTGCAGCATCTGATATGTTAACGGTAGAGGATGAATTCGCATTGGTACCCATCATACCGCCACCACCCATCATACCGCCGCCCATCATGTTTCCTCTGTTTACATTTCCTGTAGTGTTTGTTTGGCCCCCATATGTTGATTGAACTTGATTTTGTACAATCGGCGCAACTTGATTACTTATTAATATAGACATTATCCTTACCTCCTTTATTAATTTTATACCGAGTTGCATTCTATCGCCTAACTTTGTTGGCATCGTTAAAAGCTCCTCACCGTACTAAAAGTACGCCTGCGTCGCTTTCTCCTTGCCGCCTCGTTATGCTTCTGAATGCAACTTGGTATTAGTGGTTGTGCGAACCCTTATCGGGATTTTTATTGGTAGAGTTATCGGTGTTTGCTTTATCAGTGGTTACGCTATGTTTCATCATATTAGACATCCCCCCTATTGCACCCATCATACAGGATGTTGCAAAACCGAAACCATAAAAAATCATAACAGCTATTGAAATCGAATATAATATTATTCTTATTCGTCCTATGTTCATTCACGTCTCCTACCTAAGTGGATTATCCACTCAGGGAAATATACAACAACTGTGTTAACGAAAACAAACTCACTTATTGTTCCCTGATCAATTGTTTCTATCATACTAATCAATTGTGAAGAAACTATGAATTCGATGCATCTTAATTTATCGCTACTGTTTTTAGAGCGGCAGGGGCTGCTTCCTATCTTTCTGCCGACAATGCGGGAAGGAGCCAATTGATTAAATTTACCGCTCTGCTGGATATTCATATTATATTCATAATTGAGTGTTATGATGACTTATCTTCTTAATGGGAAGCCAATAAAAATCAATAAAAAGGAGGGTTCAATGAACAATCTCACTTTAGTAAGGCGGGTTGTTATTCTGTTGTCAATAACTGTTGCGGGACTAACAATAGGAGCGTGTGCTGGATTAGAGCATTCGTATCACGAAAACATAATGAAAGGAACTATCTTAGAAAAGACGGGTAGTGATGTGTATCTTTGTATTGGAACTAAGGATGGAGCCCAGGTTGGTCAGGAGTTAAGCGTGTATTCGCTTAAAAAGCTTACCGCTAAGGGAAGACTCAGAGATTGGGAACGTGAGTTTACAGGGAAAGTAAAAATTACGGAAATCGTGGATGAACATTTTGCAAAAGGTAAGGTTATCTCAGGATCAGTAAAGGAAAATGATATAGTGGAGTGGAAATAACGGTTTTAACTCATTTTCACTATCCCACTGTTCTGCGGTGGGGTAGTACAACGTCATGTAGCTGGATATTCATAATTTATTCATAATTGTGTGTTAGGATGAGTCATTAGTTAAATGAAAAGAAGGAGGGACTGCAAATGAGAGTTTTTATGATGTCTTTTCTGTTGATTTCAGCCTTGCTGTTGGGTCTCTTTGGTAATGGCATGGCAATGATGGGTGATGGTGCCGCCGGTGGCATGGGCAACGGTGGCGGTGCAATGGGTTCAGGCGGTATGGGCAGCGGCGGCGGTATAGGTTTCAGTATGGGGCAGGGAATGGGAAACGGCGGTGGCATGGGACAGGGCATGTGTAACGGGGGGCCTGGTGGGATGATGGAGCAATGCAGTAATCAAATCCCCCCGGATAATAAGACCAAGTCAGATATGAAAAATGGCGCCCACTTACACTAAGTTGCAGTCGGAAGTAAATGCAGGCGGCTGGGAGAAAGCGACACCTCCCCTTACAAGGGATTCCCCTGTAGGGGAGAGTACGCCCCGGGCTTGTGACGATGCCAACAAAGTTAGACGATTGAAGGCTGCTTGGTATTACACTATCGGAAGAATGATTTCTTACTTAAACCAGAGGCAGTCTGACGGTGAAGGTGCTTCCCTTGCCTATGTGTGATTGAAGCGACACCTCACCGTTTAGCACCTCAGTAAGTTCCTTCACTACGGCAAGCCCCACCCCCATACCTCCCGAATGCTTACCACTGTAGTACCGGTTATAAACCAGCGGTTTTTCACTATCGGCAATCCCCCTGCCGGTGTCCCTGACTGTTATGACCAGATGCTCCGCGGTTATTTCATAAGAGGCCGTTATACTTCCGGCATCTGTAAATTTAAGGGCATTAGAGAGGAGATTATGTAATATAATAGAGAGCTTTTCTCTGTCTCCAATAGTTTTTACTGTATCATCCTTATTAAGAAGCGAAATATAAACGCCTTTTTTTGCAGCTTGCGCCATAAAGGGCTCAATCATATCTCTGAGGAAGGGGGTAATTAAAAACTCTTCATAAACAGGTTTCCTGAAAAAAGTCTCCTCAGCCCTTGCAGCGTCCTCTATTCCTTTAACAAGAGAGGCAAGCCTCTCAACCTCTGAAGCAATAACCGAAAGGCACTTTTGCGGACTCTCTGCAACGCCGTCTATGGCAGCCTCAACGTTTGCTCTCATAACCGTCAGAGGGGTTCTAAGCTCATGAGCTATGTTAGACATGATTTGCTTTCTCTGCTCATCTTCACGCCTGAGGGCGGAGGCCATGAAATTAAACGACCTTGCCAGATCGCCTATTTCATCTTTAGTAGCAGCAGGAATGTGCACATTAAATTCACCACCGCCTATTTTTGCCGTTGCCGCTATAAGCCGCTTTAGAGGTTTTGAAAGATACACGCTAAAAAGCACCGACAGGATAACCGCCCCGCCGCCTGCTATTAAAAAAGATATTAATAAAAAGTACTTACCGCGCGTTTTAAACAATTTCTCCTTTAAAGATGGGTATCCATAGCCGGTAACAGGCCATATCCGCACGGTTGCCTGTAGGTCTCCGTCTATCACTATTGGATAGTCTTTGTATTGTTGCCCTTTTTTCCCTGTTTTTAGAATGTCCTCCATGCTGCGTGTCATAGCGCTATGGAGCCCGCTAAAAACACTCTTTACGTCCATTACCACCTTACCGTCTTTATCTGTAATATTTACGTACAGCCCCAGCATAAGTCCCCAGTGTACGGCGTCATACAACTGGTTCTCACAGCGCTCCCCCTTTACATGATATGCATCCTGCACTGTTGAAACAACCCATAAAATGTTCTGAGCCTCATTTGCCGCTACATAGTCGTTAAAGTCTTTCGTAATCAACCACTTAAAAATCAGATTTGAAATCAGAGCCGTTATTATCACAGCCGCAAAGGACAGAAACAGTTTAGTCCGCATCCCTGATTCCTGAAAAACTGTAACCCACGCCATAGACGGTTTTTATAAAATGCGGATTTTTATTGTCATCCCCAATTTTTCGCCGAAGATTCTTAACATGTGCATCCACTGCCCTGTCTGAGCCCTCAAAATCATATCCCAAAGCTGCGCTTAATAGTTGCTCACGGTTCATTACCCTGCCTGGGTGTTCAGATAGTGCTGCGAGTAATCTGAACTCCGTGTGGGTCAGCGGCAAAACAGTACCGTTTAAAACAACTGCTTTTTTAGGTTTATCGATTAAAAGGCTTCCATTATTAAAAGACAAAGTGTCGCCCTTGTTGTCAGAGCGCCTAAGTTGTGCCTTTATCCTTGCCATAAGCTCTCCGGGGCTGAAGGGTTTTATCACATAGTCGTCTGCGCCGGAGTTAAAGCCTTTTAATATGTCCTTTTCGTAGCTCTTTGCCGTAAGCATTATTATTGGGATATCTGAATTTTCCCTTATTGTTGTAGCTATGTCCTCTCCGTCCATGTCTGGAAGCATAAGATCGAGGATTATTAAATCCGGATTGCCGCTCATCAGGTCAAGCCCCTCTGCGCCGGTTTGGGCATAAAGCGCCTCGTAGCCCTCTCTTTTAAGATACATAATTACTATATCGGCTATCTTTTTTTCGTCTTCTATTAATAAAATTTTCTTCATTTTTAAATAACAAATTACCACTTTCATTACAAAGAGTCAAGAACTTTATATCTCTTTAAGATTTCTTACTGCAAACCAAAAGCCACAAGCATTCCCCCTTGTAGCTTTTGTAACCTAGACTAATACCAAGTAGCAGTCAAAAGAGTAACGAGGCGGCAAGGAGAAAGCGACAAAGGCGTACTATGCTCGTACGTCAAGGAGCTTTTAACGAAGCCAACAAAGTTAATCGAATGAATGCTACTTGGTATAAGCGTACAAAACATTACTTTCAGTGCAGATTAGTTTTCCACATTATCCAGTGATGCCTTTTCACCATATGAACCTGAATTGCTTCTTTTGACGCTCTGCACCTTCACCGTAGTGGTTTCCTTTCTGTCAGGGGCGGCAGCGGCGGCGACAGGGTTAATTTGGGAAAGATTGTCAATAACAGCTTCTTTGCCGTAGCTGCCTGCCTTTTCAAGGTTATCACCTGCAAAGGCATTGACTGTTAACATTGAGATAACCGCTAACATGAATGCTAATAAAATTGTTTTCTTCATCTGTATTTCCTCCTTTTGTTTTATCTTGATTTGAGTATATAAAATCAATGTGAAGAAATTATGAATCATGGTGGTTGTAAAAATACGTTCGTGTTCATTATTATAGGACAAACGTTAAACTTATAAAATTGAACAGGCATAATATTCTAGCAAAAAAAGCCTTACCCTGGGGATACGAATAATTGTGACACACTCTGAGGTATTGGCGATGACAGATAAGGGAAAGGGATAAATTTAAGACACCATGAAGATATGCTACGTAGAGTGTAAATCAGGGATAAGCGGGGATATGTTAAGCGGGGCGCTGATTGATGCCGGAGTGCCGCCGGAGTACCTGAAGGGCACTCTGGAGGGTCTCTCAGTCAGAGAGTTTGAGATTACTTCAAGACGTGTTTTGCGTTGTGGCATACAGGGTGTTAAGTTTGACGTTAAAACAACAGACAACAGTCCGGCAAGGAAATGGAGTGACATCAGGGAGATATACCAATGCTCCACACTAAAGGAAAATGTTAAAAACAGATGTCTTTCTATCTTTGAGGCGCTCTTTAGGGCCGAGGGAAAGGTCCATGGTAAACCCTATGATGAGGTGCATTTGCACGAACTTGGGGCTGTTGACTGCATGGTTGATATAACGAGCTTTGTTGCGGCTGTTGACTATCTGAGTGTCTCAGATATTTATTTTTCCAGAATAAATGTGGGAGGGGGCACTGTGATTACCTCTCACGGACTGCTGCCTGTGCCTGCCCCTGTGACGGTTGAGCTGTTAAAGGATGTGCCCATATATTCCGATTGTGATGATATGGAGCTTACAACACCAACCGGGGCTGCTATAGTAAAGACAACGGCAACAGGTTTTACCTCAATGCCGGATATGACGATAAAGTCGGCGGGTTACGGCTGCGGCGAGAAAGACCTGCCCGGCAGGCCAAATGTTCTGAGAGTGTTTGTTGGTGAAATGCAAACAGGGATGAGCGAAAGAGTTCTGGCAATTGAAAGCAACATAGACGATATGCCAGGTGAGATTTACGGCTACCTGATGGAGAGACTTATGGAGGCTGGAGCACTGGATGTATATTTCACTCCGATAATAATGAAAAAGAGCCGTCCGGCTATAAAACTTACAGTGATATGCACAAGCGGCAGCGAGAGTGCCTTAACCGGTATAATATTCAGTGAGACTACAACTTTTGGACTAAGGAGTTGGGAGCTTTCACGACAGATATTAAAAAGACAACAGCAAATGGTACAGACCCCCTTCGGATACATCCGCATAAAGACCGCCATGGACAAAGACGGCGGGATTGTAACGGCCTCACCGGAGTATGAAGACTGCCGGAGAGTTGCCGCCGCTCATCAGATACCACTAAAGCGTGCCATGGAGGAGGCGAAAAAGAGTTTTGAAATTCTCAGGCTGGGTAAAAAAACATAAAAAAATATCTTATGGTATCCTCTTTGTTGTATTATCAGTAGTAGTCTGGATAATCTACAGAGCTTTTTTTGCTCCCGGCTGGTATGAGATTATGGAAACTGCTAAGGTGGAGCGTTCATCGCTGGAAAATATCGTAGTGCAAACCGGAATAATCAAGCCTCAGGTGGGCTCAAGCGTAAAGATAGGGTCAAGAACGACAGGTGAAATTGTTGCCATGTATGCCCGTGTCGGGCACGAGGTAAAAAAGGGGCAGTTGATAGCTAAAATTGATGACAGGGATATAAAAAAGGAAATAGAGGAGTTAAAGATAAACATTTCCAGGGTGGAGGCAAATCTTGCCAAACTCAGGGGAAGTTATCCACAGAAAGTGAGTGAGGCTAACAATGAGCTTCAGCAAAAGAGGTCGAAGGCAGAGCTTGCAAAATTGCAGTATGAGCGTCAGGAGGCGTTGTTAGAGAAGGGCTACATATCCAAAAACGACTATGATGTTGCAAGGGCGGGGTATATTCAGGCGGAGCGGGACGCATTGCGCTCACATGACACGCTGATGCGTACAAAGACGGAGAATACCGGAGACATAAAGATAGCTGAAAGTGAGCTGGCTTTACTCAAACACAGTCTGCAAAGGGCTGAGATCAGGCTTTCCTATACGGACATAGTCTCTCCGATAGACGGTGTGGTTACGGAGGTAACGGCTCAGGAGGGTGAGACGGTGGTGACGGGGCTGCAGGTGGCTAATCTTGTGACAGTGCTCTCCCCGGGAAGGCTTGACATGTGGATATATGTGGATGAGGCGGATATTGGGCGGATACGAAAGGGACTTGAGGCGAAGTTTACGGTAGATACGTACCCTGATAAGACCTTTAAAGTGGTTATTGACCGGGTGGATCCGCAGCCCCTTGTTAAGGATAACATCGTATATTTTCAGGCAATTGTGACACTTCCTAAAGAAGTGGCTGCACTTTTGCGCCCAGAGATGACAACCCACGTTAAAGTTCTGACTGAGACAAAGCAAAACGTCTTGACTGTACCCAACGGTGCAGTGAAGTATGAGGATGGCAAACATCTGGTCTATCTGGTAAAAGGCAGCGGCGGGATAGAGAAGGCAAATGTAAAGATTGGGATAAGAGGACAGCAGAGGACTGAGATACTCTCAGGCATAGGTGAGGGAGCTGTGGTAGCCTCAAAGATTATAATAAAAAAGGCGCCTAAGAAAAAAACGAAAAAATAGTTCCGCCGCCTTTGAGCCTCTCTTGAGGGAGGTTGGCGGGAGAAACTCTCCGCCCTTTGGGTGGGAAGAAAAGCTGCGGGGGCAGCGACCCCGTGTGCAGAAGATTAGAGACTGGTATTTGTAATGAAATGCAAAATAACGTTCCAATTGGAAGCCGTTATGCCGGGTTGCAGTCAAAAGAGTAACAAGGCGGCTGGGAGAAAGCGGCACCTCCCCTTACAGGGGATTGGAGACGTCAAGGAGCTTTTGACGATGCCAAAGAAGGATGCCAATAAAGTTAATCGAATGAATGCAGCTTGGTATAAGCCTTTGGCAATTCAACTATGAAAATAGCCTTTATAAGAAAGCGCTTTGATCCCTATGGTGGTGCCGAAAACTATCTTCAAACCCTGATTAGCCGCTTAATATCAGAGGGGCACAATATAGCAGTTATCACCAAAGACTGGAGACAAACAGAAGGAGTGGCTTTTTATAAAGTTCCAACCAGTCCGCTGTTTTCCACCGTGTCTTTTAACAGGGACGTAAAAAAGGTCATCAAAAATCTACAGTTTGACTGCACAGTCAGCTTTGAGCGCACAACATCTCAGGACATATACAGGGCGGGAGACGGCTGCCACAGCTGCTGGCTAAAGCTCAGAGGTGTTATTGAAAGCCCACTGAGACAACTGTCTTTTAAAATAAATCCCAGCCACAGGACAATCCTAAAAATTGAACAAGAGTGTTTTCAAACAACCCCTCTGATTGTTGCAAACTCAAATATGGTAAAACGGCAGATTATGGATAACTACGGAGTTAGTGAAAGAAAAATCAGGGTTTTATATAATGGAGCGGACCTCAGGAGATTCACTTTAGGCAACAGAGGTGCTTACAGAGCCGGATTAAGGCGGGAGCATGGGATTGCCTGTGATATGCCGGTTTTGGTGTTTGCAGGCTCAGGGTTTAAGCGAAAGGGGTTGGCGGCACTAATAAATGCCGTCTCTCTGATTGGCGACGATATTAGGGTATTGGTGGCCGGTAAGGGGGACATAGAAAAATACAAGCGTATGGCGAAAAAAATGAGAGTATCGGAACGGTTTATTTTTTTAGGCCCGGTAAAGGAGATAGAGAGGGTCTATGCTGCAGGTGACATATTTGTCCTGCCAACCATTTACGACCCCTTCAGTAACGCTACCCTTGAGGCTATGGCCTCAGGGCTTCCTGCTGTTACTACTACTTTCAACGGAGCCTCTGAGCTAATAGAGCCGTGGATAAACGGAGCAGTCTTAGATGACCCGTTAGATTATGAAGCATTAGCCGTTGCAATTACAACCGCCCTGCCTCATGCGGCTGAGATGGGTAAAAGCGCCTGGGTGAAGGCCGGAGGGTTTAGCATAGAGCATGCCGCCACTGAGTTTATCTCCCTAATTGATGATTTTGTTAAAGGAAATACCGGTGGATAACGACAGAGAGATAAAATCTATCCTTGTGATTAAACTCAGACACATTGGGGATGTGTTGTTAACTACCCCTGTCTTTAGTACACTCAGAAGAGCATTTCCACAGGCCCGCATAGCGGCATTAATTAACTCAGGCACTGAGGAGGTGCTCTCAGGGCATCCATCCATAGATGAGATAATCGTATTTGACAGAAAAATTAAAAAATTCTCTTTTTTAAAGAGATATGCGGAAGAATTTAAATTTTTAAAAAGTATCGGCGGGAGTTTTGATGTTGCTATAGATTTAACGGGAGGCGACAGAGCGGCAATAATATCACGTATGAGTGGTGCATGGCTGCGGGCGGCAAAAGATTCAGGTAAAATGAGCCTATGGGGAAAGAACCACCTCTACACGCATCGCTTTGTTCTTGACGGATTAACCCATGTGGTTATGCAAAACCTCGACTTGGTGCAGAGGTTGTTCTCAATCCACGATGAAACCATGGATTACACTGTTCATATACATGTGCCGGAAAGACAACGGGAAGACGTCAATAGGTTATTTAAAGCCAACGGTGTTTCAGAGTATGACAGGGTGGTTCATGTGCATCCGCCCTCGAGGTGGTTTTTTAAGTGCTGGCCGGATGAGTATATGGCCGGCATAATAGATAAACTTACTTGCTTTGGAGTTAGGGTGGTCGTATCATCATCACCGGATGAAAAGGAAATAGAGAGGGCAAACCACATTTTATCGTTAGTCAAAGAAAAGAGCGGCGGCTCCGGTAGTGGAGTAATCTCGCTTGTGGGAAAGACTACACTTAAAGGCCTTGCCGCCGTCTCTGAAAGGAGTGCATTGTTTTTTGGAGTTGACTCAGCACCTATGCACATAGCTGCAGCGCTTAATACGCCTGTGGTGGCTCTGTTTGGCCCCTCCGGGGTATTTAACTGGGGTCCGTGGGACAACCGGCACTCAGTTAAATTTCCGTACTCTAAAAGAAATTCAGTTCAGCACTCCGGTATTCACACAGCGATTCAACGGCACTGGGACTGCATCCCCTGCGGGCAGGACGGCTGCGACGGGTTAAAGAAAAGCAGATGCCTTGACGATATCGCCGTCTCTGAAGTCTGGAGCGTTATAAAGGGAAAATTAGAGTCGGGGAGTTTTCAGGTGTAATACCAAGCAGCATTCAACCTTCTCTTCTCTTTCTGCACCAAAATTTTAATTATTAGATTCATTGATATACAAACATTCGTAATGTAATGTTAACTTGCTGATATGTAAGCATATTTCTCGTCATAATACAGCAAAACAGGCATCCTATAACAAAAACAGATAGCTTCATAAAAAAATTTAATAGTTATAAATGAAATTCATGTGGAAATAATTTGTGAAAAGATAGTATTTTCTAAGTTGTAACCTTTACGATAACGTGTAAAATATGTTATCTTTCAGGCAAAATTTTTATTAAAGGAGAGATACTCATGTTGATTATAGGTGAAAAGTTAAGCATAATAGCCAAAAGGGTCAGGGAGGCCATGAACAAAAGGGATAAGGGGCCGATTCAGGAGATAGCAAAGGCTCAGTTTGAGGCGGGGGCAGGGATGATTGACGCCAACATCGGCCCTGCCGAGGGTATAGAGGACCTCATGGAATGGATGGTTACAACCATTCAGGAAGTGGTGCCTGCTCCCATATGCCTTGACACTACCAACTACGATGCACTTGAAAAGGGACTTAAAGTGCACAATAACGAATGGGGCAAGCCTCTTATCAATTCCACATCAAATGATCCCGAACGTTTCCCGATTCTTGAGCTGGCCGCAAAGTACAACTGTGATGTTATCGGCCTTACAGTCGGTAAGGGCGGGCTGCCTGCCGACGCCGAGGAACGCTCCGCCATTGCCGCCGAAATTATGGCAAGAGCAATGGAGTACGGTTTACCGGTAGAAAACATCTACCTCGATCCGCTGGTTCTTCAGATTGCCACCACACAAGACCAGGCTATTAAGGTCATTCACACCATTAAAATGTTTCAGGAACTAAACGATCCTCCCATGAAAACCGTTGTCGGCCTGAGTAACATCTCCAACGGCTGCCCAAAACCCATCAGGCCGATTCTCAACAACCACTTTTTAGCGCTTCTGATGTACGAGGGACTGACGGCAGCCATAGCGGATGCACACGAAATTATAACTACAGCTAAAACCGTGGACGCTATTATGAATAAAACACTCTACGCCCACTCATATCTCGAAATGTAGTATTATATATATAAGGGTAAAGGGGAAGCTGGTATAAGGAAAGTTAAAGCAGTTTATAAATAAAATTTAAAAAAATTCAGAGGAGGGGTAAATGGCATTCACACCACCTAAAGAGACATATACCGGTAAGGTGTATCCGGTAACTATAGGCAGCGGTGACAAAGCGGTCACATTCGGCGGAGAAAACGTTCTTCCCTTTCATTCATTTGAAGGTTCAACTCCCAACAGACCTGTAATCGCTTACGAAATAATGGATGTACCGCCGACGGACTGGCCGGATAAAGTTAAAGAGCCCTATGCCGCAGTGTCGGATGATCCGGTAAAGTGGGCTAAATTCTGTGAGCAGGACTTAAAGGCTAAAGCTATCGCTCTTAGGCTCTATGGCACGCACCCCGACAGCGGCAATAAATCCGCCGACGATGCTGTTAAAGTCGTTAAAGACGTCCTTGCCGCCATATCAGTGCCTCTTATCATTATCGGCAGCAACCATGCGGAAAAGGACACCGATGTGCTGGTAAAGGTTTCGGAGGCGGCCAAGGGTAACACCTGTGTAATCGGTAAGGCACAGGAGGCTAACTATAAAACTATAGCCGCATCAGCCATGGCTAACGGACACATGCTTATAGCAATGTCGGAGCTTGATATAAATCTCTCCAAACAACTTAACATCATGATAACCCAGTTAGGCTTTACCAAAGAGAAAATAATAATAGACCCTATGTGCTCGGCTCTTGGTTACGGCCTTGAATATACATACACGGTTATGGAAAGAATCCGTTTGACGGCTTTAACCTTAAACGATGCTACCATGCAGCAGCCGATGCTTGGCGATGTTGGAATGTATGTGTGGAAAATCAAGGAGGTTACAGCCTCAGAGGACATACTGCCTGAGTGGGGCGCACTCACTGAGAGGGGTGTCGCATGGGAGGCGCAAACCGCCGCATCGCTGTTACTTTCCGGAGCGGAGCTTCTTATAATGAGGCATCCGGAAGCTGTAAGAGCAGTTGATGCCTTTATTGATGAGTTAGTGTAAATACAAAGAAAACTAAAATAAATTCTGGAGGTCTAAGAAATGGCATTAACCGGAGTGGAAATATTTAAGCTACTACCAAAGACTAACTGTAAGAAGTGCGGATTTCCAACATGTTTGGCTTTTGCCATGCAGTTGGCTGCCCGTAAGGTATCCCTGGATGCCTGCCCGGATGTCTCCGATGCGGCAAAGGCAACCCTGGGTGAGGCCTCAGCCCCTCCCGTCAGGCCTATCACATTAGGGACGGGCACAAAAGCTGTAAAACTCGGCGAGGAAACAGTACTTTTCCGCCACGAAAAGAAATTTGTAAATCCATGTGTTTTTGCCATCGGTATCAAGGACACATATGATGATGTCACTGTGGATAAGAAAATAGACGAGTGTCTTACCTCGGAGATTGAAAGGGTCGGCCAAAAACTTAAAGTTGACGCTATCGCAATAATCAATGACTCCGGTGATAAGGCTAAGTTTGAAGCACTTGCCAAAAAAGTTGCATCTAAAGCCGGTGATGTGCCTGCTATAATATGTACCGGTAACACCGATGCCGCTGCAGTGGCGTTGGCACAGTTTAAAGACAAGAAGGCGCTGCTTTACGGGGCGACAATGGCAAATGTTACTGAAATGGCTGGTATTGCTAAAGGCAACGGCGCCGCTCTGGGGGTTGCCGCCTCAAACCTCGATGAGCTGCAAGACTTAACGGAAAAGGCAAAAGGGGCCGGTATCGAGGATATTGTTATGGACTCAGGCGCTAAGAAGGCTAAGGATATACTTGAGCATAATACTCTGCTGCGGCGGGCAGCCATCAAAAAAGGCAATAAATCAGTAGGGTTCCCCACTATTAATTTCATGATGAGAGACGATAATCTCCTTGAGACTTTAATGGTGGGTCTGGGTATTGCCAAGTACTCATCTATTGTGGTGCTCTCAAGCGCTGAGAAGTGGAAAAACCTTGTCACCTTTACCCTGAGACAAAATATCTACACTGACCCTCAGGTACCGATGCAGGTAGCGCAGAATATTTATGAAATAGGGGCGCCTGCGCCAAATTCTCCTCTGATTGTAACCACAAACTTCTCGCTTACATACTTTATAGTGGCCGGAGAGGTGGAAAACAGCAAGGTGCCGACATGGCTTGCCGTTATGGATTGTGAGGGGCTCTCAGTGCTTACAGCGTGGGCGGCAGGTAAATTCACAGCCGGCAAAATTGCAGCATTTATTAAAGAA
Organism: Nitrospirae bacterium YQR-1; assembly: GCA_039908095.1. Classification (NCBI taxonomy): domain Bacteria; kingdom Pseudomonadati; phylum Nitrospirota; species Nitrospirae bacterium YQR-1. The sequence goes on along the minus strand of JAMOBJ010000003.1, from coordinate 49,775 downwards.
AGCGGTGTAGAGGATAAGATTTCCAATAAGGAACTGATAATTCCAGGCTACGTTGCTATTCTAAGCGGCGCTCTTGAGGAAAAACTTGAGGGCTGGAAAATCACCGTGGGCCCAAGAGAAGCTAACGCAATACCCACATACCTGAAGTCAAAAACGGCTTAGGGACTATGAGTGCACAGGTAACAGGGGGAGGTTTGACTTTTTGAAGAGGCAAGTGTTAAAAGCTACAAAAAGGATAGATTTAGTCCTAAATAAAAGGTTTAGATGTTAAGGAGGTCAAGATGTCTAAAATTATAGCATCGGCTGCTATAAGAGGTGCCCAAACAGTGTTTAAAAACGCCGAGGCTCTGTTATATAAGCATATTGCGGAAAAAGGTGAAGACTACGTGTTTGAGTTTCCTGATACAGCGTACCATCTTCCCATGATATATGCTATGACAGGCTTTGCCGTAAAGACACTTAAAGATATGAAAGAGGCCCTCGAAATGACAAGGGGATACCTTCACCCCGAGCCGGTTGAAAAAGAGTGGACGCCTTACTTAGGCGAGGCTCTTGACTCCGGTATGGCAACACTGTTTGCGGAGGAGATATGGCTGGCCATGAGATACCTGGAGGGACTTGAACCGGAAAAAGACCCTGAAACAGGGTATGTCTATAACGGCTTTATTACAGATACAATTCAACGAAACCTGGGTATTCAGCTCGTTGACGGCAGAATGCCAGGGTTTGCCGCCATTATAGGTGCCGCCCCGGATGATGATACCGCTGTTCGAATAGTCAGGGAGATACAGGAAAAAAACATATTGGTTTTCCTCTCCGGTATGTCAAACGGCGAGACAATTACACGGCAGTTGCTAAGGAAAAAGGTGGAACTTGGTTGGGACACCTATATAGTGCCCCTTGGCACAAAGACCGAACATACCCTGTATGCGCTTGACTGGGCAATCAGGGCCTCGATGATTTACGGAGGGATGAAGCCCGGTGATTTTGCAGGAAACCTTAAATACACTAAAGACAGGGTGTTTGCCTTTGCACTGCCTCTGGGTCCCCTTGATGACATCAAATGGGCAACCGGAGCCGGAGCCATTAACATGGGCTTCCCTGCAGTTTGCGACAGCAATGTTCCCGTTATTCATCCTACCGGTGTTTGCACATACGAGGAGGTTGACAAGGAACTGGACCACACTAAGATAGTTGCAAAAGCCATAGAGGTCAGAGGCCTTAAGATTGTATCCCATAAGCCCCCTATTCCAATCGCCTACGGGCCGGCTTTTGAGGGTGAGAGAATCAGAAAAGAGGATACGTTTGTGGAGTTTGGCGGTAACAGGACTCCCGGTTTTGAGTTTTTGAAAAACAGGGAACTTGATGAAATAGAAGACGGTAAGATAATAATAAAGGGTGAGAACTGGAAGGAGAGGTATGAGGCAGGCGGCGCTATGCCAATCGGTATTCTGGTAGAGGTTGCAGGCAGAGAGATGCAGCCCGACTATGAGCCTATAATGGAGAGAAAACTCCACCATAACATAAACGAGGGCCAGGGCATATGGCACATGGGGCAGCGTGACGTTAACTGGATAAGAATCAGCAAAGCGGCCAAGGCTGAGGGATTCTCCCTTGAGGATATTGCCAAGATTCAGCATACCATGATTCACAGCAGGTTTAAGTCCATTGTGGATAAGGTACAGGTCACGTTGTTTGTGGATGAGGCCGATGTGCTGGCTCACCGTGATGAGGCAAGACGAGTCTGGAAGGAAAGAGATGACAGACTGGGCTCTATGACCGATGAAAACGTGGATACTTTCTACTCCTGTCTGCTCTGTCAGTCATTTGCCCCAACCCATACTTGCGTTATAACCCCTGAGAGATTAGGTCTCTGCGGCGCTTACAACTGGCTGGACTGCAAGGCCGCTTTCGGTATAGACCCAACGGGCGGCAACCAGCCGATTCCAAAGGGTGAGACCCTTGACCCTGTATTTGGCAGATGGACCGGCGTTGACGACTACATTGTGGCCTCAACGGGCGGCGCCGTTGAGTCTTTTAATGCTTATACGATTATGGCAAACCCGATGACCTCCTGTGGATGCTTTGAGTGTATATTGGCTGTTGTGCCGGAGGCAAACGGCGTTATGATAGTACAAAGAGGGCACACGGGGATGACCCCAATCGGCATGAAGTTTTCCTCCCTTGCGGGTACCGTGGGGGGCGGCGTGCAAAGCCCCGGATTTATGGGAATAGGAGTTAACTTTGTGACAAGCCGTAAATTTCTCTTTGCAGACGGCGGGTTAAAAAGAATAGTGTGGATGACTAAGGCTCTTAAGGAAAGAATAAGGGAAGCTTTTAACGAAAGAGCTAAGGAAGAGGGTGTGCCCAACCTGATTGATATGATTGCCGATGAAACCATTGCTGAGGACTCTGAAAAGTTACTTGAACACCTCTCAAGTGTTGGACATCCGGCTCTGACCATGGAATCCATGTTCTAAGGGACAGAAGTGGTAATGTCAATGACTCAGGTTTTAACCTGTGTGAGCTTTAAACAGCAAGGAGAACACATATTATGATAGAAGAAAACGCTCAGAGTGCAGATAAGGTAGCCAAAGAAATACTGGAGTGGGGCCATGCGCATGGCATGAGTTCCGCCTTTGACAGGGCACAGCACATGAAACCGTGTCCGATAGGGCACTCCGGTGCCTGCTGTAAGATATGTTTTATGGGGCCGTGCAGGCTTGTCGGACCCGATGCCGAGGAGAAAGTTGCCGGTGTTTGCGGAGCCACACTGCCTGTGGTAACGGCCAGGAATTTTCTCAGAATGGTGGCCGCAGGTACTGCTGCACACAGCGACCATGCCAGAGATATGGCATTTACACTTTTAGAGGCCTCAACCGGAGAGGTTACTGATTTTAAAATAAAGGACGTGAAGAAACTAAAAAAAGTAGCCGGTATTTTAGATATACCCACAGAGGGTAAAACTAAGGAGGAGCTGGGCAAAGAGGTGGCACTAAAGATACTCAGCAACTTCGGGCAGCAAAAGGGTGAGCTTTCATACGTAAAGAGGGCGCCTAAGAAGCGGCAGGAAATCTGGCGCAAATGGGGCATTGTTCCCCGCGGTATAGACCGGGAGATAGCTGAGGCTATGCACAGGACCAATATGGGTGTTGACCAGGACCCGGAAAACCTGATGATGGCAGCAATGAAAGTCGCTCTGGCAGACGGCTGGGGCGGTTGCATGTTAAGCACCGATATGACCGACATTCTCTTTGGCACCCCCACGCCTATACACTCAACGGCAAGCTTGGGCGTTATGAAAACCGACGAGGTAAACATCATAGTGCACGGGCATGAGCCCACTCTTGCCGAGATGATTGTTGATGTAAGCTCTGAAAAAGAACTGCTTGATTATGCTAAGAGCAAAGGGGCAAAGGGAATTAATCTGGTCGGCATGTGCTGTACAGCCAATGAGATACTGGTCAGGCACGGGATACCGTCCGCCGGAGGATTTCTTAATCAGGAGCTGGCCCTCATGACCGGCATGGCTGAGGCTATAGTGGTCGATGTCCAGTGTATAATGCCCGCTATCGGGCAGGTGCAAAAGAAATTCCACACTAAGGTTATAACCACCTCCTATAAGGGCAAGATGATAGATGCCATGCACATTCAGTACGATGAGCACAGGGCAAAAGAGATAGCGAGGGAAATCATAAAGTTAGCTTGCGATAATTATCCCAAAAGAACCGGCTTTGGGAAGATGGCAACCGAGACCTGTCCTGTAGTGGCCGGCTTTTCCCATGAATACATCGCCTACATGCAGGGGGGGAGTTTCCGCGGCTCATTCAGGCCGTTAAATGACGCCATTATGGCAGGCAGAATAAGAGGTGTTGCAGCACTCGTAGGGTGTAATAATCCGCGTACGGCTCAGGATAGTTATTTTGACTACCTGGCCACGGAGTTTATAAAGCACGATGTATTAGTAGTGTCAACGGGCTGCGGAGCCGCAGCGTTTGCAAAGGCCGGGTATATGATTCCTGAGGTGGCCCTTGAGCAGGCAGGTCCCGGGTTAAGGGAGGTCTGTGAGGCAATAGGGATTCCTCCAATGCTTCATCTGGGCTCATGCGTTGATAATTCCAGAATTCTGACCATTATGACCCATATGACTGAAGAGGGCGGCCTTGGTGATGACATAACCGACTTGCCTGCAATTGGTATAGCGCCTGAGTGGATGAGTGAAAAGGCACTGGCCATAGGGGTTTATTTTGTCGCCTCCGGAGCACACGTAATATTTGGTTCGGAGAGTCCGGTTGAGGCCAGCTCTGTTGTGAAGGCTATAAAAACTGAACTATGGTCTAAGAGAATGGGCGCCAAACTGGAGTTTATTCCCGATGCTAAGGATATTTTGACTACAGCCCTTGCAGCAATAGACAGCAAAAGAGATGCTCTTAAGTTAAAGAAGTACGAGCCTGGAAAGTTTGGAGCGGAAAGAGTTCTAATGACCATGGAAGACAGACGGAAGCTCGAAAAAGAGCAGGCTAAAAAATAGCCCTTAGGAGGGAAAATGGATATAGAAAGTATAAATGTTAAATCGTCAATTGGTATAATCGGCGGTATAATAAGCAGCGAGGAGAGCAGGAGGGGGATTTTAATTCCCACACTCCATAAGGTACAGTCGGAAAACGGCTACCTGCCTGAGGATGTGCTGAGATTGCTTTCTAAGAAGCTTGATATACCGCTTGCCGAAATCTACAGTGTAGCAAGTTTTTACAAGCAATTTCATTTTACCCCCCGAGGAAAAAATATAGTCAGAGTGTGCACAGGCACGGCCTGCCACGTAAGGGGCGCTTCCAAAGTGGTGGATGCCCTTTCAACTAAGTTTAACGTAAAGGCCGGTGAGACTACCGAGGATTTAAAATTGACTCTTGAAACTGTAGGCTGTGTAGGGTGTTGCGGGCTTGCCCCTGTTGTCACCGTCAATGAAGGGGTTGTAGGCACCGTAGGGCCTAAGAAATTAAAAGGGTTGATTCATGATATAGAAGAGGGACACGATAATGGAAAGAGTTAAGAGCCTTGAGGCTTTTAAAAACCTTCAACTGCTTCTTAAGGATGAAACCTTTAAGGAGGATGTACCGCGGCTTCGCACCTGTACCGGCACAGCGTGTATGGCAACAGGGGCGGCAGGTGTTATTCAGAAGGTGGAAGAGGAAGCCGCCCATTGCGGCAAGCATGTTGATATAGTTAAGACGGGCTGTCAGGGGTTTTGCCAGCAGGGGCCGGTTATGAAAGCCGAACCCTACGGTTATTACTATAAGCAGGTTCGGCCCCAGGACGCACACGATATAGTTGTCACCACGTTTTCAGCAGGGTTTCCGGTAAGAAACCTCCTCTACAGGGACGACATATTAAGCGAGCCCAAGGAAATCATGGAGACACTGCCTTTCTATAAGAAACAGCTCCGTGTCGCCCTGCACAACAACGGTCTTGTTGACCCCCGGAAGATAGAACATTATATAGCAGTGGGGGGTTATACTGCCCTTGTTAAGGCATTAGAGTCGATGAGTCCTGACCACGTGCTGGAGGAGGTGGATAAGGCTAACCTCAGAGGGCGCGGCGGTGCCGGCTTCCCTGCCGGAGCAAAATGGAAACACACAAAGAGCGCTAAGAGTAAAATAAAACTTGTCATTGCCAACGGTGATGAGGGTGACCCGGGAGCGTTTATGGACCGCTCCATAATGGAGGGGGACCCGCACGGCCTGATAGAGGGAATGCTTCTGTGTGCTTATGCAATAAATGCCCAGTACGGGTTTGTCTATGTCAGACATGAGTATCCATTGGCGGTAGTTAACCTAAAACACGCCATAAAGCAGGCTGAGGAACTGGGAGTACTGGGTAACAATATACTGGGAACAGACTTTAGCTTTAGCCTTGATGTAAGAGAAGGGGCGGGAGCGTTTGTCTGTGGAGAGTCAACGGCGCTTGTTGCCTCAATGGAGGGTGAGAGAGGTTTTCCACGCCCGAGGCCGCCGAGACTTTCAGATGTTGGGGGTGGCGCATGGGGCTATCCCAGTAACTTAAACAACATAGAGACCTTTGCCTGTGTGCCTCACATAATTGTAAAAGGGGCGGATTGGTTTAGAAGCATAGGGACGGAGAACTCTCCCGGCACTAAAGTCTTTGCACTGACCGGTAAGGTTAAAAACACCGGATTGGTCGAGGTGCCTATGGGGATAACGCTGAGAGAGATAATCTTTGAAATAGGCGGTGGTATTTTAGACGGCAAGAAGTTTAAAGCCGTACAGACGGGAGGCCCCTCGGGAGGATGTTTGCCTGAGGAGTACCTTGACCTCTCTGTGGACTTTGACTCCCTCAGCAAGGTCGGTTCGATGATGGGCTCAGGCGGTATGGTTGTAATGGATGAGGAAACGTGCGTTGTTGATGTGGCAAAATTTTTCCTGTCATTTACCAAAGAAGAGTCCTGTGGAAAGTGCCCGCCGTGCAGACTGGGCACCTACCAGATGCTTGAGATATTGAAAAAGATAACTTCAGGACAGGGTGAGCCGGAAGACCTTGACTTCCTTGATGCGATATGCCGCAAGGTCCAAAAGGGCTCTCTGTGTGGTCTTGGGCAGAGTGCTCCAAACCCGATAGTTTCCACACTTAAGTACTTCAGGGAAGAATATGAGGAGCATGTCCACGATAAGTATTGCAGGGCGAAGGTTTGCAGTGGTCTTGGCACTTATACGATAGAGCACAGTGAGTGTTTCCTTTGTGGACTGTGTAAACAGGCCTGTGCTTTTGGTGCAGTTAAGGAGACAAGAAGATCGTTTTTCATAGATCAGGATATGTGCACAAAATGTAAGGCCTGTTATGTGGCCTGCCCGATAGGAGCGGTAAAAGTGGGTAAAGGCACAGTTGGAAAAGCTGCCAGGAGATAAGGAGAACGTGGAAATGGCTGACGAAAAAGAAAAAGACATTAAAGCAATAACTGAGGACACTAACAGGTTTAAGTGTCCGATACAGAAGGCTATACTGTTTCTGGATGAGTTCATAGAGGGACCTATGTGTGCAAGGTGTTTGCCCTGTCCGATGGGAAGTTATGAAATGCGGGTAAGGTATCACCGCCTTGCTGAGGGACAGGCTGCACAGGGGGATATTGAGGCCATCAAAAACATTGCTCCGATTATGCTTGATGCTTCCATGTGTAAAAAGGGCAAAGACACCGCCAAATTTATTCTTGACACCATGGAAACACTGCCTCAGGTGTATGAGGCGCACACAGAGGGCGCCTGCCCCGACAGGGAATGTGTAAAGTTAATAGCCTACAGGGTGATACCGGATAAATGTGTTGCCTGTGACGAGTGCAGGGTTGTTTGTAAGGACTTTGCCATATTAGGGGAAAAGAGAAAACCATATCTTTCCGGCTACTATGCATACGAGGTGGTTGATCTCAGGTGCAGCCGCTGTGGGAAGTGTGCAGAGGTATGTAAATACGGGGCGATAGAAATCGTCAATATTAAAGACACCTTAGCGGTTAAGGCTTGAAATAAAAAAGATGGAGGGATTTTTTAATGGCTAATCTGATAACAATAAAAATAAACGGCACCGAGCATAAGGTACCTGAGGGAGTGAATCTCATAGATGCCGCAGAGAGTGTGGGAGTGCACATTCCCAATTTCTGCTATCTGAAGGGAATGAAGGGAATCGGGGCCTGCCGCATGTGTCTTGTCGAGGTTAACGGCCGCTCTATGACCGCCTGCATTATGAAAACCAAAGACGGCATGGATGTGGTGACAGACAGTGAGAAAGTTAAGGAGGCGCGCAAGTTTGTTGTTGATCTTATTCTTTCCATGCACCCCCTTGATTGTATGACTTGTACAAAGGCCGGTGTGTGTGAACTGCAAAATTATGCTTATGATTTTGAGATAAAGGATTCCTCGTTTACGCGTAAAAAGTTTGGATTCCCGATAGACGATAAAAATCCATTTATTAAAAGGGACCCTGACTACTGTATTCTTTGCGGCAGATGCGTAAGGGTGTGTAAGGAGCAGGGAACCTCGGTGTTGGAATTTTACGGCAGAGGTGTTGGTTCAAAAGTAACGACGGCAGCCGATAAACCGCTGCATGAGTCGGATTGCACCTTCTGCGGCTCATGTCTTGATGTCTGTCCGGTTAATGCCATAGTTGAGGCTGACAGATGGCGTAAGGGGCGTGAGTGGCAGTACGAGAGGACCGCATCGGTTTGTCTTTATTGCACAGGGGCTTGCGACATAACCGTCAGCACTTATAAGGGGGATGTAGCAAAGGTATGTGCAGGTGGAGATGATGCACTGGCTGAGCACTTTATTTGTGCTATGGGCAGGTACGGTTTTGATTCACTAAATGCTGAAACCAGAGTTTTAAATCCTCTTAAGAGAGTAAACGGAAAACTTGAGGAGACCACATGGGCGGATGCCGCAAAGATAGTCTCTGAAAAGATAAAAGGCGCCGGCGCCGGAATTTTAACGGTTTCCACTATAACCAACGAGGATGCCCTGGCTTTGAAGGGTTATTACGAGAAGACCTCTGTAGAGCACTTAGCCGCCTCAGTGTCTTCATATAGCGATAAAGTGTCTCTCATCGGGGATGCAGTAGATGTAGAAGGCGCTGATTTAATGGTAGTTGCAGGGCTTAATCCTGATCAATGGACACGCTTTCTTCCATCAATTGATGCTCTTATCAGAACAAAGGCAGACAGAAAAACAAAACTTATTGTGATTAGCTCTGATGATGCAAAAATTGCCGGTATTGCCGATGTGTCATTAAGTGGTGATGAGGCCTCTCTGTTAAAGTCACTGGCAAAGGCAATTGCAGATGCCGGACTTACGCTGCCTGCCGGCTTAGACGTATCCGGGGCCGCTGTAACTGAGGATATGACTAAAGCGGCTGAATTATTCAAAAATGCGCAATTACCGGTTGTTATAACTACTCCGCAACTGTATCAGGCTGCAGCTAACCTTTCTCTCTTCAAAGGCACTGCGGTGTCCGTCCCCTATGAGGCAAATTCTAAGGGCGTAACGCTGATGGGGCTTTCCGGTAAAGGTGCAAAGTGTAAAGATATGATAGGCGGCAAGGCCACAGCATTGTTGACAGTAGGCAACGGCCCATTACCTGAAAAGCCAAAAGCCGGTTTCTGGGCGGCAGCCGTAACAAATATGACAGATATAGTGAAAGAGGCGGATTTGGTACTTCCGATGGCTTCATTTCTTGAGACCGGCGGTACAATTGTAGATTATCAGGGAAGGCTCAAAAAACTTGCAAAAGCCGTTGAGCCCCTTGGTCAGGCAAAATCGGTAGCCGATATTTTTGCAGAGGTTGGCAAGGCTGCCGGAATAGATATTTCAGTAAAAGCCTCCGATGTTGAATCGCTGGCAAAAGAAACAATAAAACCGAAGGCGTCACCATTTGAAAAACGCACTGATTTAGACGCAGTTTCGCTTGAAATCTATGAAATGGTAAACGCACATGTCGTAAACGGCTCCAGATTATTCTGGCTCAAAGAAGTTAAAAAAGTAGCTGTCGGGTAAGAGAGAGAAGAGTTTAGGGGAAGGCGCTGTCTTCCCCTAATACCAAGCTGTCTTCAATCGTTTCATACCAAGCAGCATTCATTAACTTTGTTGGCATCGTAACAAGCTATTGAAACATACAGGGGGGAGGTGTCGCTTTCTCCCAGCCGCCTGCGTTTACTTTTCTGACTGCAGCCTTGTATTAATTTCCTTTCCGTTTCTTTGTCATCTTTGTTCTTAGATTTTTTTCCGTTTCGATATCCAGAAAACCGGCTCCGAGTTGCTGTGAGCTTGCAGTCCCTGCGCAAACGCCTGAAATTAAAGATTCCTCTATGCTTTTGCCTTCACTTAAGGAAAGAGCCAGGCCGGCGGTAAAGCTGTCGCCGCATCCAAGGGCGTTTAACGCTTTAACCTCAGGCGGCATAACCGTGTAGTGTTTACCCTCTGAAACTGCATACACCGCCCTGTCACCTTCTGTGGCTATGCTTAAAAAAACTCCTCCGGCTTCATTGATTTTTACAAGCCCTGTAAGTATCATATCCTCAGACGGAGGGGCTTTATCAGAAATTGCCATGAGCTCATCCCTGTTAATTTTCACTACGTGCGGAGAGGCACTTAGGGCCCTTTTTAGAGACTCACCGCTTGTATCTAAAAGCACGCCGGCCTGCCGCTTACCGGCCATTAGTATTAAATCATAGAAAATATCCCCGCCAAAACCACAGGCTGCCGAACCACTGATAATAACCATATCTCCGGCGGAGACTGTTTCGTTAAATAAAACCTTAAACGCGGCAATTTCAGACTCTGTAACAGTAGGGCCTGCTTCGTTGATGACAGTCTCAGATGTCTCACTTATAATGGACATACACATGCGGGAGTTTTCTGTTATCTCTGTGTATCTGAGGTTTAAACCCTCCTCGGAGGCCATGTCGAGTATCTGTTTTCCTGTTCCACCGCCAACAACTGTCAGAGACAGTGACTCCTTACCAAGAGCTTTTAACGCCCTTGCCACATTTATGCCCTTACCGCCTGCATACTTTTTCAGCACATCGGCACGGTTAATTGAGCCGGTTTGAAAGTTCGATATTTTTAGTATTTTATCTACAGCAGGGTTTAAGGTCACAGTTATAATCATATACCGGATTTGTCCTCTTCTATTGACGTTGTTTGTACGTGCTTTCCTTAAAAACAATTTTAAACTTAGTGCCGCCTGTACGCTCGATTTTAAGCCGGCCCTGAAGTTGATTTTCAACTATGGACTGTACCAGTTGAAGCCCCAGGGATTTCACATTGGCTAATTCAAAATCCGGTTGTATGCCCACACCGTTGTCCCAAACCAGTAACTTGTAATCATAATTATTATCTTCCAAAGGACGGAGTGAGAGGCCTATTTCCATATCAGGTGCTTTAGCGCCGGATTGAGAATCTTTGGCGGTAATAGCGGGAAAGGCATATTTTATCGAGTTGGAAATCAGCTCATTTACTACAAGCCCGCAAGAGATGACAGTGTCTATGACAAAAGAAATAGCCGGTATGTCCAGTTTCAGGCTGATTTTGTTTTCACTGATACCGTAAGACCTAAACAGACCCCTTGCAAGGTTTCTGACGTAATCGCTAAAGTCTATTTTTGACAAGGTTTCCGACTGGTACAGTTTTTCATGCACTAAAGACATGGCCTTTATTCTGTTCTTTGTCTCGTTAAAAATCTCAATATCACTTTGATCTTTAAGGTAACTGTTCTGGAGGTTAAGAAGGCTTGTGATGATTTGCATGTTGTTTTTAACGCGATGGTGAATTTCCCGCAGAAGGACTTCCTTTTCGTGCAAAGAGGCGGTTATTTGATTTTCCATCTGCTTTCTGTCCGTAATATCCCTGACAATGGCAACGTAAAACTTATTACCCTTAATTTTCCACGAGGCTATGGAAATCTCACAGGGAAACTCAGCACCATCCTTTTTAAGGCCTTCAAATTCAACTCTCTTACCGGCAAAGTAGGAATCTCCGAGAATTTGCATCATCTGAATTCCTCTGATGTAAGCATCCTGAAGCTTTAGAGGAATCAGCACGGTAGCCGGTTTGCCTGTTAACTCAGCCTCGTTGTATCCAAAAATAGTTTCCGCCCCGTGGTTAAACGAAATAATCAGGCCATTTTCATCAGTTGAAATTATACCATCCTGCACTGATTGAATGAGGGAACGGTATCTGGTCTCAGATTCGGTTAAAATCTCCTCAGTGCGCCTCCGCTCATCAACCTCTATTGTCAACTGTTCGTTAGCCTCTTTGATTTCATGTGTCCTTAGCTCTACCACTGAGTCTTGTTCCACCTTGGCAAGTTTGAGTTTATACCACTGAGAGCGAATTTTAGACATAAAAAACAGTATCATGACGGTTATTGACAAAAATATAATTGTGTGAAGAAATGCAAGATTAAGTTTTTGCTTTTTTATAGAACTGTAAAGTACATTAACCGGAACGGTAACACTTATTCCACCTCTTATGTCGCCGACTTTGTAGCCTTGCTTATGATGGCATTTCAAACAGGCCTCTTTGGTTTTCAAAGGCGCCATGTACCTGAAAACTGCTTTTTCAAAGAGCTCAGATTTCTCGGTAACTCCGTTTTCAAACTCTTTGAGCGCTCTGCTTTCCCAGTCATCAGGACTGTTTTGAGGGCGGATAGGCTTTAAGCTGGTTATGTGAAACATCATACTGTTGCGTTCCATCATGATTTCAGATAGCTGCCGTGTCATGTATGCAGGATTAATAAGGGTTAGCCTCAAGCCCTCTGTGGTCGTAACGTCCCTGCTTTTTACATCTAGATAGGGATTTGGCAAGGTCTGCTCTGTTATAGCGACATAGACACCGCCATGACGCGCATTCCAGAGTCTTGTGTTTTCCACCATCTGAAATATCACTCTGCCATCCTCAAGGGCAATTGCATTAAAACTGCTGTCCAGTTGAACAAAATTCCACCTAAGTGATACTGCCGTTATAACAAAGCACAATAACACCGGCACAAGCCAATGTACGCTATTCTCTATAAAGGCGGTGTAAATTCCTGAGTTATGATTGCCGGTTGATTTCATTTGACGCTGACTCCAGTATCTTTCCACTTTGAGCATGTAAGGTACCGTCGCTGTGTATGAGGTTTACGGTTAACCTCCTTGCGTTGATATTGAGAGTTTGTTTACGAGGAAGTATTTTATAAACGTTTCCTCCAAAGTCCAATAACCGGCTGTTTATGTTAATACCTTCTTTCATGGCTTTTTGAAGCAGTGTTAAAAACATAGACGATAAGAGACCTAAGTACTCATCCTTGTCTGTTGTAATTCTTACAAAAGAGTACTGTCCTTTAATATTCATGCCTGCCAATTTTAAATTAAACTCCTTTTTTTGTAAATTAATAAAATTAACAATAGAGCCCATAGTCAGCAGGTCATCATAGAGATGGACTCCGGCAAAAATTACTTCAATATAAGGATATGATCTGAAAAGAGACTCAAACTCGCCCTCTTTAAGAGTGACTCTGTGCCTGTTCTGTTCATTAGCGTTAAGTGATTGACTTGTGTAGTATATGTGTGAGGCCTTAACGGCTCTGATGGTCCATCCAACAGTAATGATGCCGGTTAGGGCGGCTCCGGTTAGGTCAGCGCCGCTTAGATCGGCAAAAGAGAAATCTGTGTTTACCATGGTGGCATTTGCCAAAGTGGCACCAACTAAGACAGCGCGTTTGAAATTTGCCTCTTTGAGATTTGCGCCTTTAAGGTTTGCTTTGTTAAACTCAGCAAAGAAAAAAATGCCGTCTTCCATATTTGCGTCAGTTAAAATGGCACCGGAGAGGTCGCTCTCCGACACAGAGGCCATTGAGAGGTCTGAATCAGAGAGATTAGCGCCGAAGAGGTCGCATCTGCTTAAACTGGCCCTGTGGAGATTTGCCCCCGCAAGATTAGCGTTTCGGAGGGTTGATTTGTATAGGTCAACTCCCCTTAAGTCGGCTTTTCTGAGGACTGCGTCCTGAAAATATCCCCTTTTAAGGTTAGTGCCGGTTAATTTAGCTCCGCTTAAGTCCCATCTTCCCGCCGGCATTTCACCTGTCACAGCTCCGGATTCCCTGAGAACCGCCCAAGTCTCCTCCTTAGTCATGCTAATATTTAAACATAATGCAAAATAATTGTAAAGTAAGCCGCCTGTTTGGTATAATTCCAATTCTAATTCAAAAATAAACTCAAGCGGCAAGGAACAAGCGACGCCTGCGTTGTACTTTTGACTACAACTTGGTATAAGGGAGGTGTAGTAGGGGTGCATAAGGCCATAAAAAAAAACGTAACGGACAGGATTGCTGTTCAGAGACTGAAATGTCAACAGATTATAAATCTTTCTTAGTATCTGCTGAACTGTGACAACAATAGAAAAGGTAAAAGAGACAATCAGAGCGCACTCCATGTTGGCGGGCTCTGAGACTGTTATAGTGGGGCTTTCCGGGGGGCCGGACTCAGTGTGCTTGCTGCATGTGCTGAAAACTCTCGATTTAAACCTTAACCTTTATGCCCTCTGTGTTGACCACGGAATGCGGCCAAAGGAGACCCCTGTGGAAATTGAATTTTGCGCCGGCCTTTGCCGCTCCTTTGGCATACCCTTTGACGTCAGAGTAATTACCAACCCCGATTCGATAAAACATAACAAACAGGAGATTTTTAGAAACCTCCGGTACGAAATATTTGAGAGTTTTGCATATGAGATAAAAGCAACAAAGGTGGCTTTGGGGCATAACATGGACGATCAGGCCGAGACAATTTTGATAAACCTCATAAGAGGCTCCGGCATGAGGGGGCTTTCCGGAATTCCTCCGGTCAGGGGAAAATTTATAAGACCGGTTATCGGGCTGCCCAGAGGTGAGATTGAGGCTTATCTTAAAACAAACGGATTGAAGTTTATCACGGATTCATCAAACCTAAAGTCAGACTACCTGAGAAACAAAGTACGCCATTTCCTGATACCATACCTTGCTAAAGAGTTTAACCAGGGTATTGCACACACACTTGCAAAGACCGGTGAGGTCATAAGGGAAGAGGACTCTTATATGACAGTCCAGGCAGCCAAAAAAACTATGACGCTGATTAGCAGAAAATCTGATACGACCGTTGAGCTTTTTTTGCCGCCGCTTGAGGTATTGGAGACTGCCCTGCTCAGGCGCACTCTGAGAACCGCCATAGAAGCAGCAGCTTCTCTCAGAAAGGTTGGCTATGTCCATATCTATGAAATAATAAAATTAATAAGAACCGGCAAAGCTGGTGATACCATTGTGCTGCCACACGGTGTTAAAGCAATCAAGGGATATTCCACATTGAGAATAACCACAGAACCCCCTTTAAAAATCAGCGAATATGAATTAAATATCCCCGGTTGTGTTGTATTGAAAGAAACTGGATTAGCTCTCAGAGCCTCAGTAAGCCCTGAGAATATCCCCTGTGGCGGTAAGTATCAGGTATGTCTGGATGGCGGCAGGACAGCCCCCTGTTTAACGGTACGCTGCAGGCGCCCGGGTGATTTTTTCTATCCAATGGGATTTGGTAAAAAGAAAAAACTCCATGATTTTTTTGTTGACGAAAAAATTCACAGACACCTCAGAGACTCAATACCTTTGGTGTTTTCCGGCTCTGACTTAATATGGGTGGCAGGGCTCAGAGCAGACCACAGATACGCTGTAACCGGTGAGACCACTATGTATCTTAAGCTTGAAATGACGGCAGGCTGCCTTTAGTGCAATGTAATAAAACGGTTTCCTGCCGGAATATGTATAATACCAAGTTGACTGCAATCAGAAATATTTCCTGACAATTCCATTAAGTTCCGCCTCCAAAAAGGAATCATCCGCTTTACTAAAAGAATCATAAAGGTCTTTAGATATTTCTATAAATAAATCAAGGAATTTGGGGTCAAAATGCTTTGCGCTGCACTGTTGTAAAACGGCGATGGTTTGCGCATAGGAATAGGGCTCTTTGTAGGGTCTTTTAGAGGTAAGAGCGTCAAAGACATCGGCAATGGCAAATATCCTGGCATTTAAAGGTATATCATTTCCGCTTAAACCGGACAGATACCCTGAGCCGTCGTATTTTTCGTGGTGGTACTTTACCACATCTATGGCATCCTTAAGCCAGTTATACTTATCAACAACATCCACGCCGTGGAGCACATGTGTTTTCATTATTTCAAACTCCTCTTCAGTGAGTTTGCCGGGTTTTAATAAAACGTTGTCTGATATTGCAATCTTTCCGATATCGTGAAGAAATGAGCCCTTAATTAGACTTCTTAAAGCCTCTTTATTAATTCCGGCACGTTCTCCAAGTTTCACAGAGTAAATGGTCACACGGTAATTATGAACATTTGTATCGCTGTCGCGTTTGGCAATAGCACTGCCAAGAGCAACAAGCATTCCAATGTTTGCCTCAGAGAGGTCCGCTGAGAGTTTTATCAAATCCTTATTCATAACAATTATTATTGGATAAAGAATTGCAGTAGTTGCAAAAACACAAACAACTACAAGCAAAAGAGAACCGGCTATTAAATCTGTTATTTCATCCATAGTGCTGTTGTCAACTTTATAGACTCCCTCAAAGTAGCCTGCTATCGCGCCATCGGGCTCCTGAAGAGGCACAAAAACCTGAATAAAAATATTCCCGGAAACATACAGCCGGTTGTAGCTGGTTGTCTCCTTAAACTTGTGGGTCGTTTTTTCCTTTTTTACCATCTTTTCATAACGATGCACAGTGTCGGCATCCGGAGATTCCACCTCTAAAATTCTTTTCTTTTCTCTGTCATATAACTCAACAATAATAAAATGGCCCTTTTCTATGTGTTCATTCATGTCTATCCTCAGATTTTCAATACACTCCTCAGTACTACACTGCAAATTTTCTAATGCACTCTTATCCTCAACCAGCGGCCTGGATTCGCTTTCTGCAAGTTTAATCACTAATTCATCAATGCTCTCAAGTTTAACATAAAACACTATAATCCCTAATAACAGTGAAAGTATAAGCCATCCGGCCGTAAGGCGGCCTATAAGTTTAAAGTGTATGTTTTTATGAGTATTGTCGGTCTTTATCATCGGCGTTATTATAACATTATACCAAGCTGCATTCAATCGTCTAACTTCGTTGGCTTGGTCAAAAGCTCAGGGGCGTACCCTCCTCTAAAGGGGAATCCAGGGAGGCGTCGCTTGCTCCTTGCCACCTCGTTACTCTTTTGACTGCAGCTTTGTATTAGGATATGTTAATCCACAACAGATTCTTGTCAAGATTTTAAATTATTTTGCTATAATCAATAACATATACCAAAGGAGGCCCCTTATGAAAGCTAAAGATATAATGGAGGTTGTAGATCAATCAATCTCACATACAGACACAATAAGGATGGCGGTGCGAAAGATGGCAGGCGCAAGGCGCTCTGAGGGAGTAACCGGAGTGAGAGGGCTCCATGTTGTTGATGATGACGGGAGACTCATTGGAATGCTCAGTATGATAAACATCTTAGAGGCAGTTCATCCGAGCTATATGGAAATGGGGGATGACCTCAGCGCTTTTACCTGGGACGGGATGTTTGAAACACTGGTAAGCAAAATCTCCGATATGCCGATTGAGGGTATAATAAGTAAAACCACGGTCACCGTAGATGAAAACGCTCCACTTATGAAATGTCTGGATATTATATTAAAGCATAATGTTGGAAGGCTTCCGGTTGTAAATACTCAAAATCAGGTTATCGGCATGATACATTTGCGTGATTTATACAACGTGGTAATAAAGACGCTGTTAGATAATGAAACAGGGGGAAAATGATGCACGAAACTGCTGCAACTACAATAACTGCCGGAGGTTTTGTTTTCTATGCGTCAACCATAATATTTGTAGCAGCTTATGTTGCTATAATATCCGAAAAAATTCATAAGACAATAGTAGCGATATTCGGCGCCTCACTCATGATAATTCTTAATATACTTAATCAGCACGAGGCTTTTCATGTTGAGGAGCTTGGTGTTGACTGGAATGTTATTTTCCTTCTTATTTCCATGATGATAATAATTAACCTTATGCGGCCTACAGGTTTTTTTGAATACATTGCCATCAAGGGCGCCCGCATGGGAAAAGGTGACCCCATCCGCATTATGATAATTTTTGCTGTAGTTACCGCCGTATTAAGCGCCCTTTTAGATAATGTTACAACGGTGTTACTTATAACGCCGGTTACCATTCTTATAGCAGATGCTCTTGATGTTGACCCCGTGCCGTTTCTTATTATGGAGGCTGTAGCATCCAATATCGGAGGGACGGCAACGCTCATAGGGGATCCGCCAAACATCATGATTGCCTCAAAAGCGAAACTTGATTTTATGGATTTCATCGTACATCTGACCCCGATAGTTGTTTTAATGATGGTTGTACTTGTTTTTGTTATTAAAATAGTATTCAGCAACAAACTGAAGACAACGGAAGAAAAGAAATTAAGAATTCTTCAAATGGATGAAAGAGAGGCAATAAGAAATCCGTTGATGCTTAAGAAGTCTCTATTAGTGCTGGGATTGGTACTAACCGGATTTGTTTTTCACGGCGTGCTTCACTATGAACCGGCAACAATAGCGCTTTTTGGTGCGGGGCTTTTACTTTTACTGTCAAAGACCCAAGAGCCGCACCATATACTTGCGGAGGTAGAATGGCCGACGATTTTCTTTTTTATAGGGCTTTTTATAATAGTCGGAGGCGTGGTAAAGGGTGGGCTTGTCAATTTGTTATCGCTTAAAATGCTTGCTCTTACCAATGGAAACTTGTTTGCCACAAGCATGGTCGTTCTATGGTTTTCAGCAATTGCATCGGCAATTATTGATAACATTCCTTTTGTTGCCACTATGAATCCCCTGATAATAAACATGGCGCATCAACTCTGGCCTAACCTTGAGGGTATTGACCTGCTCCGGCACAAAGACCTTATGCCCATATGGTGGTCTTTGGCATTGGGAGCGTGCTTAGGTGGTAACGGCTCAGCCATCGGTGCCACAGCAAATGTCATAGTGGTTGGAATGGCTGAAAAGGCAGGAAGGAAGATTTCTTTTATGCGTTTTGCGGCATACGGTTTTCCCATTATGATGCTGACTATTTTTATATCTATGATTTATATCTGGCTAAGGTACTACCTGTTATAGATAACTTTTTTTTACTCAGCAGATTTAAAATCCGGCGCCCACAGAGAAAACCGGCAGTTGCCGTCTTTGGAGTAATGCGCTCCGTTATTTAAAATAGTTTCTTTCATAGTTCCTCATATCATACACAAGTTTTGAGCTCAGGAATTAATACCAACCCCAGGACGGCAGGATGAAATGTAACCTTTTATATTTTCCAGCAAACAGAGTCTTTTTGCATCTTTTCTATTTGCTCATTGCGGGTTTGAAATCCCGGCTTGCCCAGTGCGCCGTACAAGTTATTCTTACCGGTTTCCACCCACGGCTGATTAAACGGATTAACCCCGAAGAGGAACCCTATAAATGCTGTCGCTATCTCAAAGAATTGAAATAACTGCCCGACATGGTAAGCATCCAGAATCGGTATGGCTACCGTAACATTTGGTTTTGAGGCATTTGAAAGCGAATGCTCGGTGGATTGCAGCGCTGTGCTTATGAGCTCATTGAGCGAGCGCCCCGACAGACAATTAAAACCCTCCTTGTCACTGAGCACCCCCGGAATTTTAATATCTCTACCATAGTCCTTTATTTTGACAAATATAACAACTTTATCCTCAGGGCCCTCCATCCAAAGTTGAAGCTGTGAGTGCTGGTCTGTGGTGCCCACTGATGGGTACGGTGTGATACCAAAGCCTAATTTCCCAAGGCTTTCCGCCCATAACTGGCAAAACCAGTCTGAAAATGCTCTTAACCCATCGGCATAAGGCATTATTACGTTAATGTTCCTGCCTTCCTCAGTGCTCATAAGATACAGCAGGCATGAAAATATATATGCCGGATTTTCCCAGAGTTCCGCCGATTTGCACTTTTGAGTTATCTCATGCGCACCTCTTAGCAGCTCATCCGAGCTTATCCCCGCCACCTCCGAAAGAAGCAGCCCTGTGGTCAGCACCGAGTACCTGCCGACAATGTTGGTTGGAATTTCAAGGCTTTTTATATTATATTCCTTTATCAGGCTGCGGATGATACCCTTTTCAGGGTTGGTTGTCAATATAAACCTGTTTACAACATCGCTGCCCACTGCTCTTTCTATTTTATCCCATAAAAGCATAAATGTGGCGATGGTTTCAGCAGTGTTACCGGATTTTGTTACAACATTAACAGTGGTCTTAGACGGGTCTATGACGTCAAGCATGGTTGCTATGGTTCTTGGGTCAATGTTGTCAAAGATATGGATTTTCGGCTTTCCTTTATAGTTATGCAGCGGACTGAGCGACTCCAGTATCGCTCTTGGCCCGATGGCTGAGCCGCCAATACCAAGTATTACGAAGTGCTCGGAGGTATCCCTGACATTGCGGGCTATTTCCTTTATCTTAGCCGTTTTTTGGCTGCCAAGGTCTAAAAATGCCAGCTCCTTCCACTTTCTTTCATTTATCTGTTTGTGGGCGCCTTCCACTTTCTCTCTTATCCCCTCAACTTGAGCGATTGAAAGCCCCTTTTCCCCTATGATCTCCTCAAGCATGTTGCCAAAATATACTTCTAACATCAAAAGTCTCCTGTGCTCTTTTTATTTAATAAGCCAGTGCATTTTTTTAATTGACTACCGGTAGTTTATAAATTTAATGCAAAAATGGCAATACCATAAATTATTTAATTTTAAATTTCTTGATTTTTTTGTATTTTTCTTCTACACTATCAGGATGTTTCCTATAACAAGGCCGCGCAGACTCAGGAAAACAAAGGCTATAAGAGATATGGTCAGGGAAACCTCCGTGTCAGTCAATGATTTCATATATCCTGTGTTTGCTGTTGGGGGCAGCGGCATAAACAGGCCGATTAGTTCTATGCCTGGGTGTTTTCAGCAGTCACATGAGCAATTGGCTAGGACCGCCTATGAGGTACATTCCCTGGGGATACCCGCCATTATTATTTTTGGGCTGCCTGAGCATAAGGATGAGCTTGGCTCTGACGCCTATAAAGACGACGGTGTGGTACAGAATGCCGTTAAGGCTGTCAAGGATGCTGCACCTGAGCTTACCGTGATAACCGACGTCTGTATGTGTGAATATACCGGCCACGGCCACTGCGGGGTAGTGCAAAACGGGGAAATCATTAACGATGCCACCCTTGAACTCCTCTGTAAAGAGGCACTCTCTCATGTCAGGGCCGGAGCAGATGTGGTAGCCCCCTCAGATATGATGGACGGCAGGGTGGCCGCTATCAGAAAAACTCTCGATGAAAACGGGTTTTCAGAAACACCTATAATGAGTTATGCAGCAAAGTACAGTTCAGCCTTTTACGGCCCCTTCAGGGAAGCGGCGGAGTCAACTCCTCAGTTCGGTAACAGGAAAACCCATCAGATGGACCCTGCCAACAGGCGGGAAGCGCTCCGTGAAGTATTGCTTGACATAGAAGAGGGGGCTGATATTGTTATGGTTAAACCAGCCCTTTCATATCTGGATATTATCGCAGAGGTCAAGAAAAATACGCTGATTCCAGTTGCCGCCTACAACGTCTCAGGAGAGTACTCCATGGTACATGCCGCTGCAAAAATGGGTTGGATTGACTATGAAGGCGTCATGATGGAAATACTTGTTTCCATAAAACGTGCCGGCGCTGATTTGATTCTGACTTACTTCGCTGTTGACGCTGCAAAGTTGATTTCATAAGAGAGCACTATCGCCTGAGATCGGCATTTTTTTAGATGGGAACTATTGATATGGATTTAAAGGGTTATCCCTTCTATATTGTCATTGCCGTGAAAAAGGGAATCTATGTCCTTTTATAAAAGGGAAAAAAGAAGTGGATTCTCAATCAAGCCGGGAAAATGACAGATAAAGAAAAGGTTTAAAAAAAACACACTTGGAGAGAGTGCGTTTCAGATAAGCCGCTAATTCCGGGGACACATAGTTTATGGTAAAGCTAAAAAAAAATTTTTACATATTTGCTAAAGCACTTCTTGTACTGCTTGTCATATGGGTTTCATTTAGAACCATTAATTTTTTTACTTCCACTGCACATGTCGGAGACTCCGGTATCTTTGTAAACACAGGGTTTCACATGTTTAAAGGTAAAGCTCTTTACAGGGATGCTTATGACCATAAACTGCCGGCAATTTTTTTGCTGAACCTTTTAGCGTTTAAAATAGCAGGCCCCTGCGTAAACAGCATCTATGCTATGGAACGCCTATTTGCCATGCTCATTGCCATTGCCTTTTTTTTAACTCTTCTAAAGTTGTTTCATGGTAATTTTCTTATCGCCATTGTTTTTACATTAGTTCTTTTGCGCCATTTTTACACTCCCCTTCTGTTTTCCTCCGGCAACTACACCGAGGAGTACGCCTCTGCTTTTTTACTTACAGGGGTGTTTTTTTCCCTTTATTGTACTGATTCTGAAGGTTACAAAAAAACCTTGCTTTTAATTGCATCCGGATTGTTTTTATCCCTGGCCGTGTTAACCAAAGAGCCTTTTCTTTTTTTGGTTATTCCATGGACCGGTTATCTTTTTATAAACATAAATGCAGACATTAAGGAAAAACTCCGTTTAGGAGTTATTTTTGTTTCAGCCGCCATACTACCTGCATTATTAATTGCAGCGTATCTTACAAAGGCAGACCTTTTATCTTATTTTGCAGAGGTGCTTTCCAATAACCTATCATATTCACAACACTATTCCTATAAAAAATTCGGATTGGGTGTATCACAGATTTACAACATTGCTGTTGGTATGATGGTTAAACATATGTTATTTATACTTTCAACAGACTTCTTTTTTTTACTCGGCGTGATTGGTTCTTTTTCAAAAAAATACAATAAAGAATACCGTTACGCCCCCTTGGTTTTATTAATCTGGTTTATTTTCGGCACAATAGGTGTAAATATTACTATAACACACTTTGCCCATTACTATCTGCAGCTTGTTGCACCATTTACCGCCCTTGCCGCCTCCGGAGCGGTTTTTTCGGCTTGTACTATTAAGCGGTACTTTCACCGTTTTCCCGCACAATTGTCAACCATAGCCGTTATCGCCATATTTGCTATATGTCTCAGCGTTTTTGACTGGCCGATGGTTGATCAGTTTTACAAAAGAATAAAGAGGCCATACAAAGAAAGGGCGCCGGAGGAGTGCAGCCTCTACATTAAAAACAACAGCCTCAGTACCGACTATATATGGTCGCCATCCTATAACAAATACACATATATTGAAAGTGAGCGCCTAAGCTCAACTTCCTACATTTATTCGTTAAAGCATCTCTTTATAGATACGCTTAAAAGCAAAGGCACGGAAAAGGAGGAGCAGGTACTTAATGAACTGAAAAAAAATCCGCCTAAATTTATAGTAATTGGAAACATAGTAACCTCTGAGGTTTATATTCCTCCGACTGTTGATTCATGGGTAAAGGACAACTACAGAGCAAAAGCAAAATTCAGAGAGTGTCTGATTTTACAGAGAAATTACGAATAATACCAATGAATTAGAATTGGAATAAATCCTTTACTGAAGCAGAGGATTGTGGAGGTTAAGCAGTGCTACACTTGCTTTACCTCGCATGCCTGCCGCCGCCTGAGACGGCTGAAATAAATTCTGATGCTGTTGTTCCAATATCATCGCTATCCATAATGGCCGAGGCAACGGCAACAGCATGTGCCCCCGCCTCTAGTACAAGTTTAACATTGTCCCGCATAATACCGCCTATTGCCACTACCGGTATTGCCACCCGTTTTAACACCTCAGCGAGCATCTCTATACCTCTCGGAGCTCCGGCCTCTTTCTTAGTTACTGTTTTAAACATTGGACCAAAACCAATATAATCTGCGCCCTCCTCCTCAGCCCTCAACGCCTCCTCCACACTGTGCGTGGATACACCGATTATTTTGTGTCTATTTTTAGCAAACACCTTTCTGACATATTTTATCGGCATATCCGACTGCCCGATGTGCACTCCGTCAGCATCAACAGCAAGGGCTATGTCGGGATAGTCATTAATTATTAATTTGACCCCGTTAGCGGAGGTTAAAGAGCGAAGCACTCTGCCGGTTTTAAATATCTGAAGTCTGTCACTGTTTTTGTCGCGTAACTGTATCCACTTAACACCGGAGCCGATAGCTGATACGGCTGAATCAAAAGCAGGCTTAGCACGGTCGCCCCTGTCCATAATCAAACAGAGGCCGCTTAAGTAGAGCCCTCTGTAACCACTCATCTCAGTGGCCTCCCTTTAGTCTTTCAAGATATCCGGTGTCGAATTGGCCGGACAGGAAATCAGGATTTGTAAGAATTGTCTTGTGAAAAGGAATTGTTGTCTTTATGCCCTCCAGTTTAAACTCTGAAAGAGCTCTGAGCATCCTGTCAACTGCATCCTTACGGGTCGCTCCGTGGGAAATCACCTTGGCTATCAAAGAGTCATAGTGTGGAAGCACGGTGTAGCCGCTATGTATAAAGGTATCTACTCTTATGCCGGGGCCGCCGGGGAGATACAAAAAGGTAATTTTACCTGGGGAGGGAACAAAAGTGTAAGGGTCCTCGGCATTAATCCGGCACTCTATCGCATGGCCCTGAATCTTAATGTTTTTCTGTTTTACACTCAGTTGAAGTCCCGAGGCCAGCCGTATCTGCTCTTTTATTATATCCACACCAGTTACCATCTCAGTTACCGGATGCTCCACCTGCACTCTGGTGTTTATTTCCATAAAGTAAATATTATCGTCTCTGTCAACTATGAACTCCACCGTCCCGACATTTCTGTACTTAAGAACCTCAGAGGCCTTAATTGCAAACTTGCCGAGTTTTTCTCTCAGCTTTTCAGTAATCACAGGTGAGGGTGATTCCTCTATGAGCTTCTGGTGTCTCCTTTGCACAGAGCAATCCCGCTCACCAAGATGAATCGCAGTGCCGTCATTACCTACCGCTATCTGAACCTCTATATGCCGGATAAAATTTATGTACTTCTCAATGTACAAATCACCGACACCAAAAGCGGCCAGCGATTCCGCCTCCGCCGCAGAAAACGCCTGTTCAAGCACCTGCTCCTCACGCACTATCCTCATCCCCCTGCCGCCGCCCCCTGCCGAGGCTTTAATTATTACTGGAAAGCCTATCTTTTTAGCTATGCTCAAAGCGCTTTTTTTATCTGTTATGTTGCCGTCACTGCCGGGAATTACTGGAATACCATGGCGGCGAAGTATTTGCTTTGCTTTTGATTTATTCCCGCCAAGGCGGATGTTTTCAGGGGTAGGCCCTATAAATGTTATCCGTGATTTTTTACAAGCCTCGGCGAATTGCGGATTTTCTGAAAGAAACCCGTACCCGGGATGTATTGCGTTTGAGTCGGTTATCTCGGCTGCACTTAAAATTGACGGTATATTTAAATAACTGTCTGCCGCCCTTGAGGGCCCCACACACACCGACTCATCCGCTAAAGCCACATGCATCGAATCTTTTTCTATTTCCGAGTATATAGCCACCGTTTTTATCCCCAGCTCCCTGCACGCACGGATTACTCTTATGGCTATCTCTCCCCTGTTAGCAATAAGTATTTTTTTCAAAAGAGACATTCTATCACCTTCTGACACTGCAGCTTTTAAAGTGGATTTATACTAAAAAGCGGTTCGCCGTACTCTACCGACGTTTCACTTTCGTGGAATATTTTAACTATCTCTCCGTCACACTCACTCTCTATTTCGTTCATGAGTTTCATTGCCTCCACTATACACAGTATCTGTCCGCGCTTAACCTTATCGCCAAGCTCTACAAAATTGGCAGCCCCCGGAGACGGCGACCGGTAGAATGTACCCACTATTGGAGATTTCACAGTTACATATCTGTCCTCAGCCGCTGCCACATCACTCTGCTGTGCCTTTACAATCTGAGAAGGCTCCACTGCAGGGGCGGCAGCCGGCACAGCCCTGTGCCCTCTTCTTATTTTTATCTTAATTCCGCCCTCTTCATAAAAAAACTCAGTTATATCTGTTTCCTTTAGAAAATCCGATAACTCTTTGATTTTTTCCAGATCCATTATTTCACCCTCTCTATGTACTCAAAGGTTCGTGTGTCAACTTTAATGACATCCCCCTCGTTAATGTGAAACGGCACTTTTATGGCTGCTCCGGTCTCAAGCACAGCAGGCTTTGCCCCGCCTGAGGCAGTGTCTCCTTTAAAACCGGGGTCTGTTTCCGCAACAGCCAGCTCCACAAATATCGGCAGCTCCAGAGTAAGCGGTTTTTCCTTATGAAAGAGCACCGTAACCATCATATTTTCCTTCAGAAATTGTTTGGTATCGCCTAACTGCTCCGCTGTCAGAGGCAGCTGCTCGTAACTTTCCATATCCATTAAGTAATAGTAATTATCCTGAAAATACAAATACTGCATTTGGCGGGCATCCAGATTGGCCTTAGGAAACTTATCGCCTGAGTTAAACGTATCCTCTATTACCTTACCGCTTTTAAGTCCCTTCATCTTAGCCCTTACAAAGGCCCCGCCCCTGCCCATCTTCACATGCTGAAACTCTATAATCTCATAGGGCTCACCCTTATACTCTATTTTAGTTCCCCTTCTAAAATCATTTGTCGCTATCACTTAATCCTCCAAATCCCGTGTTTTTATATAAAATTTTTCCAGTTACTATAGTTTTATTGTAAACCTTCAGCCCAATAATCTGAATTTTTCAGCATATTCTACATGATCTCACCACGTTTATAATACATCACGCAGGCACAGTTTGTACACAGAAGCCGTCAAATAATTCATACCAAGCTGCATTCATTCGATTAACTTTGTTGGCTTTGTCGAAAGCTCCCAGCCGCCTGTGTTTACTTCCGACTGCTGCTTGGTATTACGGCTGCGTTTATTAAAAGACAACAAAATACTTCTTTTTAAAATACAGAGCTACCTTTACAAGAAATATTAACACGGGTACCTCGGCAAGGGGCCCGATAACTGCTGCAAAGGCGGCCCCTGAGTCTATTCCAAAAAGGGCTATTGTCACTGCTATAGCCAATTCAAAATTGTTGCTTGCCGCTGTAAAGGACAGAGTCGTTGTCTTTTCATAGCCAAACTTAAGCAATCCGCCTAAATAAAAAGATACTAAAAACATTACCACAAAATAGATGACAAGCGGCACAAATATTCTTACAACGTCAAAAGGCAGTTGCACTATATAACGTCCTTTTAAAGTAAACATTACCGCCACGGTAAACAGTAGTGCCACTAAAGTTATCGGACTTATGGCAGGGATAAACACATTTTCATACCATGCCGTCCCCATTCTCTTAATAAGAATAAACCTGCTTAGAATACCTGCGATAAATGGGATTCCTAAATAAATGAATACGCTTTTTGATATTTGCAAAATTGTAATAGAAACTACTATTCCTTTCAGCCCAAAAAATGGAAGTAAAAATGTTATAAAAAAATAACCATATACAGAATAAAACAACATTTGAAAAATGGAATTAAACGCTACCAACCCTGCGGCATATTCTCTGTTACCCCCGGCCAGGTCGTTCCAGACCACTACCATTGCAATACACCTCGCTATGCCTGTAAGAATCAAGCCGTACATGTATTGCGGATAATCTCTGAGAAACACTATTGCAAGAGAAAACATCAGAATCGGACCTATAACCCAGTTCTGTAAAAGAGAAAACATCAGAACACTTTTGTTTTTGAATACATCGTGAAGCTTTTCGTATTTAACCCTCGCAAGGGGTGGATACATCATAAGAATCAACCCTATCGCAATGGGCACATTAGTTGTCTCCACCTGAAATAAATTTAAAAAATCCTGCGTTTGTGGAAATAAGTATCCTATGCCAATCCCTGCAAACATAGCACTAAATATCCACAGCGTAAGAAATTTGTCAATAAAGGACAATTTCTTAGAGTTAATCGCAGTCATGGTTTTTTAAATCTCCTTAATCCACTGCTGTATTTTTGCCTTAATTTGTTCTTTGACAGCCCGTATTTTAGCTAGTTTCTCATCCTCGGTTCCCTCAAGGGAAGACGGGTCATCAAATCCCCAGTGCAGAGCTTTATTTACAAACGGAAAAACCGGACACTTTTCCGCTTTTGTTTCTTCACAGACCGCTATGACGTAATCAAATAAATCTCCTTTTTTAAATATATCAAACACGCTTTTAGTGCTGTTGCCGGAGAGATCAACACTGTCTTCTCTCATAACCCTGACAACCAGCGGATTAAGTACTCCGGGCTCAAGGCCGGCACTCTTAACCTCAAACCTGTCACCCCCGTAAATTTTTAAAAACGCTTCCGCCATTTGGCTCCTTGCGCTGTTATGGACACAAACAAATAACACTTTGATTTTTTCCATTTTCAAACTCCTCATTTTCTCTATTTATTAATTATACACTATCACATATAATATATCAAGATATGTAGATATAATAATATAAATAATTTATGTTAAAATTAATAATGCAGCAGATGGAAAACTTTATAAAAACAGTATCGGCAGTAAAAGATGAAACCCGTGTGATGATACTGAGATTTCTTTATACTTACGGGGAGAGCTGTGTTTGCGAGCTTCAGGCCTCTTTTAACATGATACAATCGCGTCTTTCAAGGCATTTGTTAATATTAAAAGATGCCGGTTTTCTGAAGGTGCGCAGGGAGGGACCCTGGAGCTACTACTGTCTGAATGCACCGCTGGATGATTTCAGAAGTGCCGTGATCAGGGAAATCGTCAACCTGCACATTTCTGTTCCGGAAAAAACAAGCCGCTGCTAATATCCTTTTAGCAGGTTTGTGTAAGTAATAATTTCGGGCTCATTACCAGATCGAGTGTGTAGAAAAGTCAGAAGTAAACGCAGTCGGCAACTTAGTATCAGGGTGTCAGCGCAACGCTCTCTCTTAAAAAACGGCGATTCAAAAATTCCAATAGCTTTTACTTAAAGACAGCCTGTATAATAGCTTTGCATGAAGGCTTTAAAGTACTTTTTATATTCACTGGGACTTTTTGTCTTTGGGGCGGCAGCATCCTCTTTAATCTACTACTTAAAATATAAAGAGTCTTTTCTTACAAAGTATCAGAAGCTTCGGCAAAACAATCTATACGTTCCAGGAATAGATGGTAACATTGATTTTACATGGCACATCAACAAATTTATAATGCCCGGTGCCGGCTTCTTAAGCGATATGGTAGTTTTTAATGCCGCCGTTTTTGCCATGCTAATTCCACTTTCCTACCTGATAATGGACAGAGCTGATAAGCGATACGGTACGGCAAAAGTATCAACAGCTTTTTTTAGCATATGGGAGGCAAAGGCTCTCCCCTTTTTACTTGCCTTTAGTGTTTTTTACTGTATTGTTTTAAAGTTTTTTATTCGTGAGATGCCATACAGTGACTTGTGGGCGGTCTCTGCGTGGATTTCGTTATTGATATTTGCCGCCGGCCTGTGGGCTTCCCTGAATTATCTTATCAAGATGAGACTTTTTCTCTCTGATGCCGGATACACTCTAAACAGGCTTCTGCAGGAGGCATGGGATGCAGTGTCAAAAACAAGGGTAAGGAACAGATTTTCAAAATTTGCTGAAGCTCTCCAAAGCACAGGTGAGATTCTCTCCCGGGAGGTTAGAGCCCATAACAGTAAAAATCTTGTAAAAATCCTTCCGGAGCTGCTACAACTAACATCCTGTTTGTTAAAGAAAAACGACTCTGCGACGGCCTTTACTGTTGAGGACAACGATGAGCCGTCACGGGCCGGTGATGCCTCTGTGGCGAATTTTCAGACAGCTTTACTTTTACCTATCGAGCAAATAGCAAAAATACACAGTGCTGCAAGCTTGTGCAACAATCTGCCGGTGATTGCAATTGTTGAGAGCTCAGGGATGGAAATTTTTGCTGCTGTCTCCTCATGCAGCCGAAACAGGGATGTGATAAGACGCTCTCTGGAGATATTTTCTGAAATGTCCGGCAGAATGGCAACACCTGAAAACATATTTTTATGGTTTACCGGGGCGGTTTTTAGAAATGCGGAGTTCTCTGTAGAGTATATGGATATTTTAAATGAATCCCTCGCATGTTCCTTAAGTAATTCTCTGCTAAAGGGCGGCATGGAAACTATCGAGGCTTTTTTCAAAGAACTCCATACACTCCCCGGCCCTCCGCCCTTTTCCATTGAACCCTACAATCAGGCGCTCATTGAACTAAACCGAAAAAAATACATAGAAATGAGTGATGAATTTTCTGTTTACTCTACACTGGAGGCTCTGCAAAGAAGGGCTCTTGAGATTAGAAATATAAAAATGCTCAATGAGTGGTCGGAGGCTTTCAACGAATTTCACAACAAGGTATCATCATATTATAAGAAAGACAAAATCAGGCGTATTGAGGAGATAAAAACGGATATACTGGAAAATGTCAGCTCAATGGCAAAAGGCATATATCTTTTAAGAATAATTTTTAATCTTTTTGTTTATTCACTATACGCCGGCAATCAGGCATTGATGAAAACAATATGGCAGGCCATTGGTGCTATATTTTCCAGCTCAATAACAGCAGCGCTTGAACCTGAAATTGTTGTTAAAATGTACATTGAAGGAGATTTCCGGACGGAGGGCACTATTTTTATTAATGATACCGCCCTGTGGCAGCAATTTGCCAAGATATCACTGTTATTGTTTTTGGTAAAAATGGCTCAGAGCAGAAAACTGCTAAAAACCGAAACCGGCAATGTTAAACCAGCTTATTTAGAAAGTACTTGCAAAGATATAGACACAATAATAGAAGAGGGAAAAGTACTGATGTCAGGAAATCAGCCCTTATTGGCTGTTATCGAAAACTCTGATTTAATTGCCGTTACTTTGCAAACAGAGGTAATCCCTTTTCTCATCTCCATAAAACACTCGATTAAGGAAATAATATAAATTGCTATTGAAAACTATTGACAAACTATACTGCATGAATCTATACTCTACTGGTGGCTGGCTGGTTATTTATGAAAATGACAATGAATAAAATAAATTCTCTACAAAGGAGGCTATAATGAAGAAATTATTTTTAGTGACGGCTCTGTCAATTATTTTTGTTGTCACGCTTGCGACTATATCCGGTGCCGTTGATGCAACCTATGTAAGTTATTATTTGCCCTACCTACACTCCAATACGAATAATACTGTTTATTGTGTAGTTACCAACTTTGGCACTCATGCAGATAATGTTACCCATGTTGCATTTACTGTAATGGGCAACTCCTCAGGCAGTACGACCAGGAACAATAAAGTAATGTTTTCCAATGATGTAATTGACAAGTTTGCATACAGAATGACAACCCAGATAGCTTTCAGTGGGCAGGGTATTTACTTTGGTACAAGCACTGAGAATAAAAATACCGATTTATCAAGCATAATCAGTACATCTGAGTCTTACGGAGCGAGGCTCACATTCATATCAACAATTAAATTCGGAACAAATGCAAAGCGAGACAGCCATCTTAACTGTAAAAACATTTCAATGGCGTGTTTCCAGGGTACAACAAGCCCTAAACGTAACCTTGTCGGTTATTCTTGTGAATCAGGTTATACCAGTGATCCGGATACCCCTGACACCTACAGACCCTATAATATAACACCTGCTAATTTTGCTGGTGAAACCACTGCTGACAACGCAACCGGATATACTTATTAACATCTGTGCAGAGAGGCCGTAATGCATCAATTGCAAAGATATGGGCAAACTTATATGCAGGTTTATACGCAGAGGTCATTGCAGATGTTGGGAAAGGGGACGCCGGTGCGTTCCCTTACGTTGCAACGGAAGGGAGGTTTAAGTGAAAAAAACTACAAGGCTTTATTTATTTATACTTATTAATCTGATAATAGCAGCAGCACTGATAGGTGGTGCTTCAAAGCCCCGTACAGCTCATTCAGCGGCTCTTTCCTCACTAACACAGTTCGACAACGGAACATATGTGACATATTATTTGCCTTATCTGCATACAAATACAAATAATCCTACATACTGCGTTTTTTCAAATTTTGGTACGGACGCTGACAATGTAACTAAAATCGGCTTTACTGTTACCGGCAACTCAAGAGGGAGCGTGGATGGGAGTTCAATTTTTGTTGTATCCGGGCCGATTACCAATGCCGGCACATTTAAGAAAACATCTATGATAACTTTTAGTGGACAGTCCATTTATGTCGGTACAAGTGATACTAATCAGGTACCATTTTTATCAACATATGTAGGAACATCCGAGTCATATGGGCTTAAGCTGACTTTTATATCCAGCATAAAGAAAAGTAGCGGAGTAGCTGCAGATTTTACCGACCTTTATGGTACAGCCAGGCAAGCTTCAAATCGTGACAGCCATCTTAATTGCAAGAGTATTGTAATGAGCTGCTTTCAGGGAACGACAACCCCAATGCGCAATATCGGCGGGTATTCCTGTGAGGCAGGCTTTGTGTTAGGCAACAGCCAGGTAGATGGCCTCAGACCTTATAATATATCAGTTGAACACTTTGGCTGGTATGGTGCGGAATCTTATGACAACAATTCCCGCTATAAAGACAATGTTACCGGCTATACTTATTAAAGATTGAAGTGCGCATAGTAAAATAAGTCACTCATGGTGTGCAGGCGGAATCAGCCTTCCCCTGTGGGGGCAATTTTCCACTATATTGCGATTTGACAACTACATAGTATCAAGATACCTTATACCAAGTAGCAGTCAAAAGAGTAACGAGGCGGCAAGGAGAAAGCGACGCAGGCGTACTATGCTCGTACGTCAAGGAGCTTTCGACGAAGCCAACAAAGTTAATCGAATGAATGCAACTTGGTATTAATATTGAATAGGGGAATAGCCTATTGCCAACCACCAAAAAATTTACATATTTTGGACTAAAAATACATCTCTTGAATAAAATCTATTTTATCCTCTATAATAGGTATCGTTGCAATTTACTCAAACATGCGAACAGGGGAATGTATAAATGGACCATTTAGGGCTTGATGCCGGTTCTGTGAGCGTAAAGGCAGCCGTACTGGATGACAACGGGAACTTAAAGGAACATATTTATGAAAGACACAAGGGGCATCCGCTACCCATAGCCCTTAAAATCCTTAAAGAATACGAGGGTAGGTCTCTCACTCTTTCAATAACCGGTTCAGCAGGCAAGGCAATTGCCGAGGCTCTGGGTATTAACCACATAAACGAGCTTGCCGCCCAATCCTACGCGGCCTTGCGGCTGAACCCTGAGGTTAAAACCATAATCGAAATGGGCGGTGAGGACTCTAAACTTATTCTGCTTGGTGAGAACTCCATACAAGACTTCTCAATGAACTCCGTATGTGCCGCAGGCACCGGCTCATTTTTAGACCAGCAGGCGGAAAGAATGCGCTTAAGCATTGAGCAATTCAGTGAGCTGGCCGTTAAGTGTGAAAATCCACCCCGCATTGCAGGTCGTTGCAGTGTTTTTGCCAAGTCCGATATGATACACCTTCAGCAGATAGCCACCCCGGTAGAGGACATTGTGTCAGGGTTGTGTTTTGCCGTGGCAAGGAATTTTAAAGGTTCAATAGTTAAAGGAAGACAGATATTTCCTGAGATTGCCTTTACCGGAGGCGTTGCTCTCAATCAGGGAATGGTAAGAGCCTTTAAGGAGGTGTTTGATCTTAAAAACCTGATTGTGCCTAAACACTGTGCTTTAACAGGCGCTATCGGCGCCGCCCTTAAGGATATTGACGGCGGTGTTGCAGTTCTCTATGATTTAAAGCGCCTTGAAAGTTATTTAAAAGCTATTAAATACTCCGATAAGGGTAAAAAACCCCTTATCTCCACAGGTGATGATTTCAAAGAAAGACACTTTAGAGGTGGAAACGGAGGGTTTGGCACAAAAAGTGTCCCCGATAGTCCTCAGGGGGCGTCCTGTTTCTCAGAGGAAAACCGGAGGATTAAAGCCTACATGGGCGTGGATATCGGCTCAATAAGCACAAATGTGGCGGTTATTGACTCTGATGGAAACCTCCTTGCCAGGGAGTACCTGATGACCGCAAGCCGCCCCATAGAGGCCGTTATGCAGGGACTTCGTGAGGTCGGAAAGTCCATAGGCGGATATGTTGAAATAGCAGGCGTGGGAACCACAGGCTCAGGCAGATACATGATAGCGGATTTCATAGGCGCCGACGTGGTGAAAAATGAAATAACCGCTCAGGCCACAGCCGCCATACACATTGACGGCACGGTGGATACGATTTTTGAAATAGGCGGCCAAGATTCCAAATACATTTCCATAGAGGACGGCGTCATTGTGGATTTTGAAATGAACAAGGCCTGTGCCGCCGGTACCGGTTCATTTTTAGAAGAACAGGCGGAAAAACTCAGTATATCCATAAAGGAAGACTTTGCCAATGAGTGTTTTTGCTCCTCATCTCCCTGCAGTCTTGGTGAAAGATGCACGGTGTTTATGGAAAACTCCCTTATGGCTAACATTCACAAGGGTGCGCAGAGGCAGGATTTACTTGCCGGCCTTTCTTACTCAATAGTGGAAAACTATATAAACAGGGTCGTTGCAGGGAAAAAAGTGGGTAACAATATTTTCTTTCAGGGCGGTACTGCTTACAACAAGGCAGTGGTTGCAGCGTTTGAAAAGTTTACCGGAAAGCTGATAACCGTGCCCCCTAACCACGATGTAACCGGTGCTATCGGCATGGCGCTGATTGCACGGGACAGTATGCAGGAAAGCCTTGGAACATCGGCATTCAAAGGGTTTTCCATTGTGGAGAGCACCTATTCGGTTAAATCTTTTGAGTGTAAGAGCTGTGCCAATATGTGCGAAATTAATAAAGTTACAATTGACGGCGAAAATGGAAATCTCTTTTACGGAGGCAGATGCGAAAAGTATGACATCAAACGCAAACAGCACAATAACATCGATGACCTGTTTCTTTACAGGGAACAACTGCTGTGGAACGGTCTTGAAAACAGTTATAAAGAGGCTGAGGCTGCGGCGTCGTTAAAAAATACAATCGGGATTCCGTACATATTTTTAATGCACGATTATTTGCCCTTCTGGCGGGTGATTCTCACAGAGCTTGGCTTTAACATAGTAGTATCGCCTAAGACAAACCGGCAGGTGGTGAATCTTGGGGCCGAGGTGGTGCTGTCGGAGTCGTGTTTTCCGGTAAAGACAGCCCACGGCCATGTTAAGTGGCTGCTTGATAAGGGAATTAAGAATATCTTTCTGCCTTCTTATGTAAATACTGCAGGGGAGAGCGATGAGTTTTCCAAAGGCTCTCCCTGCCCATATACTCAAACAATTCCATATATGGCACAAGCCACCTTTAGCGGCATAAGTGTTATAAGCCCGATAGTTAATTTTTCAAGAAGCGATAGTTTTCTTGAAAAGGAAATAGCACGAGCTTTTAGAGTTAGGGTTACCAGAATAAGAAAAATTATGCCAAAGGCAAAAGCGGCACAGGATAAATTCTTCTCTGAAATTCGCAAAAAGGGGCGGCAGGCGCTCTCTCTGATTACTGAAAACTCCATCGTTATAGTGGGCAGGCCGTATAATTCATTTGACAGCGGGGTAAACCTTCAGATACCCCAGAAGCTGGCCACACTTGATGTCAGATCGCTGCCTATGGATATGCTGCCTCTTTCCGAAACTGAAATTAAGGCCGACTGGCCGGATATGTACTGGAGAAGCGGCCAGAGGATTTTAAAGGCGGCAAGGTTTATAAAAAACCACCCGCATCTGTACCCTGTATTTATCGGAAACTTTAACTGCGGGCCGGATTCTTTTATTTTAAAGTACTTTAAAGAGGAACTGGGAGATAAGCCGTTTTTACACCTTGAAATAGATGAGCACAGCGCCGATGCCGGAGCAATTACCAGATGTGAGGCATTCCTTGACAGCATTGCTAACAGGAATAAGTTAAAACCTAAGACAGTGGAAGCTGCGCCTCAGGCGGCTAAAAAGAAACATGGAAAATATGAGAAAATCTATATTCCACGCATGTCAGACCACGCATATGCACTTGCTGCAGCCTTTGAGTACTCGGGCATAGCGGCTGAGGTGCTGCCGGAAAGTGATGAGGAGTCCATTGAACTTGGACGGCGCTACGTCTCCGGCAAGGAGTGTTACCCCTGTGTGGTGACAACCGGAGATATGCTCAGAACGGTGTTTTCAGAGGGGTTTGATTCTGATAAGTCAACCTTCTTTATGCCCTCGGGAACGGGGCCGTGCAGGTTTGGACAATACACGGTATTTCAGAGGCTTCTGCTTGACCAAATTGGACTTCAGGAAGTTCAGATATTTTCCCCTGTGCAGGATACAACCTTTTATGCAGATTTGGGAATAGCCGGACAGGACTTTGTCATGCGCTCATGGAATGGAATCGTGGCTATTGAGCTTCTGACCAAGTGTTTGCATGAGACAAGGCCGTATGAAATGGTTAAAGGACAAACCCGGAAGATTTATGACAGCTATTTGATGGAAATATATGATGCATTGCGAAGTAAAGATATGAAGCTGGATGATATATTAAAACGGGTAAGAAAGGACTTTCAGGCTGTTGCCCGCTCGGAAGAAAAGCGTCCGCTTATAGGGGTAATCGGCGAGATATTTGTACGCTCCAGTAAGTTTTCAAATGAAAACCTAATTGAAAAAATAGAAAACCTGGGCGGTGAGGCGTGGCTTGCGCCGGTTGAGGAATGGATTTATTACGTAAACTATTTTGGATTCAAACATGCTATGATAAAGAAAGATTACAAGGCTCTGATGGATATAGCGATAAAGCGGGTTTATAAGAAAGCGATTGAGTATAAGTATGCACGGCACTTCAGAGGGTTTTTGAAGACCCTGCATGAACCGGATACGAGAGTTATCGTGAAAAAGGCAGCCCCGTATGTGCATGAGTCCTTTGAGGGTGAGACAATTCTAAGCGTCGGCAAGGCTGTGGATTTAGTAGAGCACGGGGTGGCGGGGATTGTAAATGCTATGCCTTTTGGCTGTATGCCGGGAACCATCGTGACAGCACTAATGAGGGCGCTAAGCCGTGACTGCGGTATTCCCAGTATCAGCATACCCTATGACGGTACTGAGTCAACTACGACGGAGCTTCAACTGGAGACCTTTATGGAGCAGGCAGTCGGACGAAACAAAAATGGTAATAATCATAAGCAAACTGTAAGGAGGTGATTGAGTGGGTAATGTAAAAAAGTGGAGAAAGAAGAAGATGTCAAAACACAAACATAAAAAGCTTCGCAGGAAGATGAAGTTTTCAAGAAGAAGAAAATAGGCATTTTTAATAAAGATTTTAATCATAGAATACGCCACAGATGAAAGCAGATTCAGTTGTTTTTTCATCTGTGGGTGTGTATGTTTTCCCTGCATGACTGTCTGTAATTAAAATTCTTTTCCGTCAGGATGCTGCCGATAGCTAATACTAGTGTCTAATTGCAAAAGTAATAGATATTTCAAATAATTCTGATTAATTTTTTAAAAGAGGAGATTACCACGTCGCTGTGCTCCTCGTAATGACGGATAGAAACGTCAACGCACAGCCCAGCGCCGTCATTGCGAACCCCAAAGGGGTGTGGCAATCTCAGCCCTTAAAGGTAAAACTCATTGACAACGAAATTTTGCAAGCCATTATAAAAAGGATATAACTCTGAAAAACTATCGCAAACTTCTGCAATTAGACACTAGTACCAATGAATTAGAGTTGGAATAAGGGAAGGTGTAGCTTTCTCCCAGCCGCCTGTGTTTACTTCCGACTGCAACTTGGTATAACATAACTCCAATTCTATAGCAAAAAGCAAAAGTATGTTCTTATTGATTTTATTAAAGAAGAGATTGCCACACCCCCTGCGGGGGTTCGCAATGACGGCATGTAGTTGTTTTTACTGTGTTTTATTATTCGTCATTGCTATGAGCGATAGCGACCAGGGGAATCCCCTTCAGGGGAGGGCAATCTCAACCACTAAAAATAATGAACGGAATTATGGTTTTCGCTATAATTCATTTGTCTAACTTTGTTGGCTTTGTCACAAGCTCCGGGGCGTCTCCCCTAAAGGAGAATCCCCTGTGAGGGGAAGCGTCGCTTGTTTCTTGCCGCCTGTGTTTACTTCCGACTGCAACTTGGAATAACTCCTCAGATTCTATGATTATGGAAATACAAACCTTGATACTTTGATACCGATAAAGGGCATATTAGCGGCATAATCAAGTAAAGAGACTTTTTTAACTTTATAGTTTTCACTTTCTTTGTTTTTAAGTCCGCTTGCATGGATAAGATAAATGTCACCATCTTTTTCTACTTTGATTATGCCCTCGTGGCCGACTATTTCACCAACGACACGTTTTTCCACCTTTTTTATCAGAAACACAATATCGCCGCTTTTTAGATGCGGCAGTACTTCCTTTATGTTTTCCTTTGCAATTATTGAGACTGTATCCACCCCCCTGTCTCCTTTTATCTGAGCGGGGGCGGCCCCAAGTTTTCCGGTAATATCCTCACCCCACTTGCCGCTAAAGACCATGTCCTCAGCGTACTGGAATCTGTCGTCGTAGTTTTCAACAAGGCCGTTGCCGTCGAGTTTGCCGCGGGTTTTAAAGCGTTTATCGAGGGCAGTCTCAACAGCCCCGTCAGGGGTGTCGGCCAGGGCAAGCTCCACAGCCCTGAATACGTGATACATGCAGTCAACCTTTTCGTCATAGACTATAACCTTGTTTCTTACATATGCACCAAGAGGGTCGGTATCATAGGGGACGCCGACAAATCTCTCAGCCCAAAGAGCTATTCTCTCTCCCAAAGGAAACGTTTTAATTTTCTGCTGAAGTCTGGAAATCTCACTACTGTCGATAAAGCCGTCTGCAGTGGCTGCTGAAATAAAAAATGTTAATACCAAAATGAAAAACAGCAGAAATTTGAATCTCTTCATATGTCTCCCACTAAGGAAGGCTTTGCCGCAGACGGTGTTTCCACCTTTATTATTGTTTTTACATTTCCCCTGGGATTAAAATCTCCGATAACCTGAAGATAGCGCGGCTCTAATTTTTCCTTAATCGTATCAAATATTAAATTAGACGATTTCTCGTGAGATATGGCAATGTCTCTGAATGAATTAAGATATAGTTTGAGGGATTTTAACTCGACAATAAACTTATCCGGCACATAGGTTATTTTAAAGGTTGCAAAGTCAGGATACCCTGAACGCGGACACAGACATGTAAATTCAGAAAAAGATATTGATATTTCATAGTCCTTTTCAGGGTTAGGGTTTTCCCATATCTCAAGAGCAGCGTTTTTTATCGCACTTTCTCCGTAGAGCATATTGGTATTGTAATTGAAAATTGTAAGGGTTGTCAAAAATCGTTTATGGTTTAGACCGGTGTATTAGTTATAACGGATATTTTATTTTTGTAACCTTTCTCAGTAGCCTTCCATTTCACGGAACATGCTAAAAACCAGCAAAATCTGCTATAATGTACAGTTTAAATAAAAGTATTTTTCAATTTTTTGGCAAGGGGTTTATGACAGATAATAGTACACACAAAATATCCGGTTCCTTAAAAATAATCAAAGGAATACTATTGTGGGGATTAATTATATCAGCCATGTATGTCAGCAGCTTGTACAGCTATCTGGTGTTTCATACCTTTGTTGAGTTTTTTAGTATAATTATAGCGTTTTGCACCTTTACTCTTGCCTATAACACAAGACAGTATATGAAAAATAATTATCTTTATTTTATCGGTATTTCATATCTTTTTGTCGGCAGCCTTGATACGCTTCATACGCTAACTTACAAGGGTATGGATGTAATTCATATGCACAGGGTCGGAGTGGCAACCGAGATATGGGTAGCTACCAGATATGTTGAGAGTATTTCCCTGCTGGTTGCTCCAATTTTTTTGTATAGAGAAAAAATAAAAGATTTTCTTATATTTGCCATTTATACCTGCATAAGTGTAATGATATTTATCTCAATCTTTTTATGGAATAGTTTTCCTGCTTGCTATGTGGAAGGGCTCGGCCTGACGGCGTTTAAGAAAAACAGTGAGTATATTGTTTGTTTCATTCTGATTGCCTCGCTGTTTCTGTTGATTAAAAACAAAAGATTTTTTGATAAAGAGGTCATAATGTTGTTAACAGCCTCTATCGTTTTTACAATATTAACAGAGCTTTGTTTTACTCTTTATGTAGGGTTATACGATTACATAAATATACTCGGACATTGTTTAAAAGTCATATCTTATTATTTTATTTATAGGGCCATAATCGTCACAGGTATGAATAAACCTTTTGACCTGTTATTTCGTGACCTGAACATAAGTAAGGTGGAAGCTGAGAAAGCTAACAGGGCAAAAAGTGATTTTATGGCAAACATGAGCCACGAAATCAGAACCCCCATGAATACCATAATAGGGATGACTGACCTTGCCATGGAGATGTCGGCTGACGTAAAGCAAAAGGAGTATCTCGCAATAGTAAAAGGCTCCGCCGACTCTTTGCTATCCATAATTAACGAAATCCTGGATATTATGAAAATTGAGTCAGGAAAACTGGAACTCGAAAGTGTAAATTTCTCCATCAAAGCAGTGGTGGCTGCTGCTTGTAATATGTTTGCAATCTTAGCTAAAAATAAAGGACTAACCCTTAATTACAACGTCTCACCGGAGGTTCCGGATAAATTAAACGGAGACCCGACCCGGCTCAGGCAGATACTTATTAATTTAACAGGTAACGCCTTGAAATACACAACAGAAGGCGGAATTGACGTTAATCTGAATGTTTCGAATGAGCAGACTCAGGCAGGCCGGGTCAGTCTCATTTTCTCAGTAAAAGATACCGGAATCGGAATCGCCCATGACAGACAAGAGATGATATTTGAAAGATTTACTCAGGCAGACAGTTCCACAACCAGAAAATACGGAGGCTCAGGGCTAGGCCTTACCATATGTAAGGAGATTGTACATCTCATGGGCGGCAGAATTTGGGTGGAAAGTGAGACAAACAAGGGAAGCACTTTTTATTTTACCATCACTCTGAAAAAAGCTGATGCACCCGCCGGTGAAACACTCTATAACCAAAAACCTCAGGCCTTAACAAAACAAAGGCGCAAATTCCGGATTCTGATTGCAGACGATATTGAGGAGAATATTCTTTTACTACAAATTCGTCTTCAACAATATGGACACACAACTATTGTTGCCCGCAACGGACAGGAAGCGGTGAACTGTTTTAAAAGAGAAAAGGCTGACCTTATTCTTATGGATATTCAAATGCCGGTAATGGACGGTTTAGAAGCAACCCGTCAAATTCGTAAAATTGAATCCTCAACCGGAGGACACATAACAATTATCGCACTGACTGCCGGCGTTATGGCTGAGGAAAAAGCATCATATTTAACGAAAGGCATAGACGCCGTAGCCGACAAACCAATCGAGACGGAGAAACTACTATCAATAATAGAAAGTTCAGCACCTGAGGGAATCGGAGAGATTTATGCAAAACAGGACGCCGAGACAGTGGTGACTTCAGAATGTAAAATACAGTCTATTGACGGCATAGATATTAATAAAGGTATTAGTGTCTGGAGAGATGCACAGACTTACAAGAAAGCGCTTAAGGGATTTACCGCCAAGTATAGAGATTCGGCTGATAAAATACTGTCTTTAATCGAAGATAATAATATTGAGGAAGCTTATCGCATTGCACATTCTATGAGCGGGCTTACGGGGATTTTATCTATGACGGAAGTTTATCCTGTGGTGCGGCAACTTTCACTGTTTCTAAGAGAGTTGAATCTCAATAGTGCCAAAGAACAGGCAACTCTGCTCAGAGGGCTGCTTAGAACTGTGACTGACTCAATAAGTACCATGGAGGTACAGGAAGAGGAGCCGCTGGTAAGTGTCAGCACAAGCGGGCCTAATATGCCTGTTGTAAGAGAGATTATCATCAGGTTATTGAAATCTTTTGACGAATACAACCCGGATGATGTTGAACCGGTAATGTTGGAATTACAAACTGCGCTCAACATCCGGCAGGTAAAACCAATAAAAAAATACGTGGAGGAGCTCGACTTTGCCATGGCAAAAGCGGAGACAATAAAGTTAGCCGGGGAGTTAGCGATAGTCATGGAGGTGCAAAATGACGGAAACTAAACAGAGCGTGTTAATAGTTGATGATGAGGCAGGCAGCAGACAACTACTGAGGCAGATACTACAGGACAGGTACAGGCTTTCGTTTGCAACCAGCGGTGTTATGGCATTAGAGGCGGCTCAGAGTTTAAAACCGGATTTAATCCTTCTTGATATAATGATGCCGGAGATGGACGGATATGAGACGTGCATGAAACTAAAGGCTATTGCAGGGATTTCCGATATTCCGGTTATTTTTATCAGTGCTCTGACAGACAGTGCTGAGAAAGTTAACGCCTTTAAAAGTGGAGCGGTTGACTATGTTTGTAAACCGTTTCAAAGTGACGAGGTCATATCCAGAATAGAAACCCATCTGAAATTATATAATCTGCAACGGCAACTGGAGAGCAAGGTGGAGGAGGAAGTCAGCAAGCGCAGGCTTGAGGAGCAGATGCTGATTCAGCAGTCTAAGATGGCGGCCATGGGCGAGATGATTGGCGCTATAGCACATCAATGGAGGCAGCCTTTGAATTCCTTAGCGCTTATTGTGCAGGATGTTGAAGAGGCATTTGTCGCCGCAGAGGTGGATAAGGTGTATCTCAAACAGTTTGCAGCTCAATGTATGGGACTAATTAAGCTTATGTCCCATACGATAAATGATTTTCAAAACTTTCTTAAGCCCTCCAATAAAAAAGACGTTTTCGATGTGACAGAGGCTTTTTACGAGGTTGTTAATCTTTTTTCCGATCTTTTAAAAAAGCATGACATTTATGTACAGATTAACATACCGGAAACATGCCGGATATATTCAACAGGTTATCGCAATGAACTAAAACAGGTTATCTTAAATCTGATAAACAACAGTCGCGATGCAATAAATGCCGGAAGGAAAAAGGGAGTTATCAAGGATGATGGACAGATTACTATTGATATAAAGGAAACGGAAAACATGGTGGTTGCACAAATAAGTGACAACGGCGGGGGGATAGACCATGTAATGATAGAAAAGATTTTTGAACCATATATAACCACCAAGGGAGATGGAGGCACCGGTATCGGCCTTTACATGTGCAAAGCCATTATAGAGGGAAAAATGAACGGCAAAATCTTTGCATCCAACATAGAGGGCGGAGCACAGTTTACAATAGAACTACCACTAAATAAAGCCTGATGGAGAGATATAGAATGACGGATACTAAATTTAGTATTTTGATAGTTGACGATGAGGCAGGAAACAGACAAATCATGAGGCAGATATTAAAAGATACGTATAAACTATCATTTGCCACAGATGGACTTACTGCACTGGATATAGCACAAAAGAGCATTCCTGATATGATTTTGCTTGATGTGATGATGCCTGGAATCGACGGATACGAGACGTGCCGCCGGTTAAAAGCCAACCCTGAAACTGAGGACATTCCGGTCATCTTTATTACCTCTTTGACGGATGTGGGAGATGAATCACAGGGGTTTGAAGCCGGTGGGGTGGATTATATTACAAAGCCGGTATCTCCATCTGTCTTACTACACAGGGTAGCAGCCCATTTAGAACTTTTTCATCAAAAGCAGCTTTGTGAGGAGACTGTTAAAAGACGCACACAGGAGCTTGAGGTAAGCCAGAAATCAGCCGTATTTATGCTTGGTGAAGCCGGCCACTTTAATGACTCCGACACGGGAAGTCATATATGGCGAATGGCTTCATACTCGGTGGAGCTCTCAAGGGCATGTGGCTGGCCTCCGGAAATGATTGATATGATAGCCCTTGCCGCCGCTATGCATGATACAGGAAAAATCGGAGTCCCTGGGAGCATATTAAGAAAACCCGCCAAACTGGACCCTGATGAATGGGTGATAATGATGACCCATACAACAATCGGGCACAGCATATTATCCAAGAGCAATACACCCCTTTTCAGGATGTCGGCGGATATTGCCCTTAGCCACCACGAAAAGCACAATGGCACAGGTTACCCGAAGGGGTTAAGGGGCGGGGAGATACCGCAAAGCGCTGCAATAGTGGCAGTTGCCGACGTCTTTGATGCTCTTACCATGATGCGGCCTTACAAAGAGCCGTGGCCGGTTGACAAGGCCCTTGATGAGATTAAAAAGAGCGCAGGCAGCCATTTTGACCCGCATATTGTAAACTGCTTCTTTGAAGTTGTGGACGAAATTTTAAGACTAAAAGACTTTTGGAACGAAAAAGAACAAAACGGAGATTCTTGCACTTAATCGGGTTGCAGTCAAAAGAGTAACGAGGCGGCTGGGAGCCTTTGACGAAGCCGACAAAGTTAATCGAATGAATGCAACCTGGTATTAGCTAACTCAGCATCCTTTGTGAACCGCCTTTATGGTGCCCGTCAACAATGAATTTGGAGACGACTGATTTCAATTCATTTGACAATTTTGCAAGGTCACTTGAGGCTTCACCTATTTGGGTTGTGCTGAGAAATGAATCCCTTGACACATTAGCTATAATCTCAATATCACCATTTATCTGTTCAGAGACCTGTGACATCTCCTCAGTTGCCGATGCTATCTGATGCACCATAGACTGTAATCCCTCAACACTTTCAACTATACTCTTAAGAGAATCCCCCGCCTTGTTGACCAGTTCAACGCCGTTTACCACCCTCTGTGAACCGTCATTCATAGTGGTTACCGCCTGCTGGGTTTCTTTCTGAATGGCTGTTATCATATCTCCAATCTCTGTGGTCGCCTTGGATGTTCTTTCCGCCAGTTTTCTTACCTCATCGGCAACTACGGCAAAACCGCGCCCCTGCTCTCCCGCCCGCGCCGCCTCTATCGCCGCATTTAGAGCTAAAAGGTTCG
The DNA here is from genome assembly GCA_039908095.1 of Nitrospirae bacterium YQR-1. Taxonomy (NCBI): domain Bacteria; kingdom Pseudomonadati; phylum Nitrospirota; species Nitrospirae bacterium YQR-1. The sequence goes on along the minus strand of JAMOBJ010000003.1, from coordinate 5,144 downwards.
TCTGATCGGCTATATCTTTTATAACGCTGACTATCTCACCTATCTGCCGGGAACGATCTCCCAGCGATGTTATCAGATGTGCCGACTCTGATACGGTCTTTGCTATCCCCTCCACCTCTTTGACAGTATGTGTTACCACTGCGGCTCCATTTTTAGCAATAGTAGATGTCTCCACTGCCGATTCCGAAATGCTTGCTGCATTTCTAGCAACGTCAACAACCGTTTGTGACATCTCCGTAGATGCCGTTGCCACCTGGGATGATTTATCAGACTGGTCCTTAATGCTGTAAGACATCTTCTGTACAGTTTGTGAAAGTTCATGTGAGGCTGAGGCCAACTGGCTTGATGATGTTGAAATCATCATTATATTATCGGCCAGCATTGTTCTCATCTTTTCAAGAGCTTTTAGCAAAATGCCTATCTCATCGCTGCTTTCAGAGTAAACCATCTTTGATAAATCGCCCGTTGATATCGCCTCGGCCAATAATACTCCCTCTTTCAGCGGGCCTGCGATGCTCTTTGTAAGCAGTAATAATGAGGTTATCACAAATGCAAGGAACACACAGCCTGAGATGATTGATACTATTATGGAGGTTATATATTCACTCTCAGCACTTTTAAGAGCTGCATCCATGGATTTCTTCTGATAGACAATAGCTGCATCCAGCACCTTTATATATGCATCCTGTGAGCTGTTTACCTTTGTCAACAACAACTCTGTGGCTAAAACTTTGTTGCCGCCCTGCAGAGCCTTAAACTGCTCTTCCCTGGTTATAATATATTTTTCTCTTCCATCTTTTATTTCTCTTAATGTTTGTTTGCCCTCAGCCGTTCTGATGGATTTCTCCAGATATTCCAGCTCCTGTGCTATCTGTGTCTGTATAGCCCTTATGTCATTAATGTATTTATCCTGTTTCTTAGGGTCATCAACAACCAATATATCTCTTAGTTCTACTGCAATTGTAAGTACTTCTTTTTCGATTGAGTTTAATTTTGCTAATTTCTCATACCGCCCTGTAACTATCTCTTCAAGGTTAGTGTTTAATTTCTTAAGTCTTGACATAGTAAAAGCAAATGTCAAAACAGAAAGTAAAAACAGTACACCAAAAACAAGAAGAAACTTTTTCTTTAACATCATATTATTGAACCATCTCATATTTATCTCCTTTTGTTTTGTTGCCACCATCATTTCTAATTGTGACTCCTTTTGTTTGTAACTTATGTAACACTATTGTTACTTTACACGAAAAGCTCTGTAAAGGTAAAGCTGTCAACATCAAAAAGTCCTTTATCGCTGATTTTCAGAGCCGGAATAACTACGAGGGCCATAAAAGAAAGGAGCATATACGGAGACTTCACGGTGCAGCCCATTTCCTTAGCCATGTTGTCAATGATTCGATACCTTTTGGCAACCTCATAGCCGTCACTATCAGACATAATGCCTCCAAAAGGAAGCGGCAGAATATCCTCTTTGCCGGCATACACAGCAGATATGCCGCCACGGCGCTCTATTACTGAATTTACAGCGTGACATATGTCTGTGTCGCTTACTCCCACAGTTATTATGTTATGAGAGTCATGAGCTATTGATGAGGCTATAGCGCCGGTTTTAAGCCCGAAATTTTTTATGAAACCTATCATGGGGGCAACATTTTCATATCTGTTAACAACTGCTATTTTAAGTAAATCTCTGTCAGTGTCGGAGATTGCACAGGCCCCCTCAATTTTAGGTTTTACTAACTCCATCTTAGTTATAATTTGCCCATCCTCAGCAACAATCGCTTTAATCATTCCTGGTTTAGCCGTTATTTTAAAATCCTCTTCCGTCTTCCTTTGCGTTTTGAAATTATTTAAAGGTTCAGGATGTTTACGTTCTATGAGTGTTTTACCGTCTTTAGCAACAAGGCTTCCGTTTATGTAGGTCTCAAGTATATTAAACTCCGTGAGGTTATCCACAATGATGAAATCGGCAAAATCGCCTTCCCTTAGAAGTCCGACGTCAAGGCCGTAGTGTTTAACAGGGTTTAATGAGGCCACCCTGAGTATCTTCATTATAGAGAAGCCCTTCTTTAACGCCCTTTTAACCATATCATTAATATGGCTTAAACAGAGCTCATCGGGGTGCTTATCGTCACTGCAAAACATAACCGAATCTGTATGAGTACTGATAAGTGGAGCCAGCTCATCAAAATTTCGGGCGGCCGAGCCCTCCCTGATGTGAATTTTCATGCCGTAAGTAATTTTCTCAATGGCCTCCTCTAATGATACACACTCGTGGTCTGTGCTTATGCCGGAAGCAATGTACTTTTTGCAGCTCTCCGATCTTAATCCCGGCGCATGGCCGTCTATCGGTTTACCCAGTGACTTTGCTAAATCCAGCTTTGCAAGCACATCAGGAAAATCGTTAATCACACCTGGAAAATTCATCATCTCACTAAGATATTTGATGTTATCCGACATGAGCAATTCCCTGATTTCATTAATTCCCAGAGTGTATCCTGCGGTTTCAAACGGGGTGGAGGGAACACATGAGGGCGCTCCGAAATAAAACTTAAACGGTACACTGCCTCCATTTTTAATCATAAACCTCACACCCTCAACTCCACAAACATTGGCTATCTCATGGGGGTCGGATACTGCGGCAACCGTACCATGCGGGGTGGCAAGACGGGCAAACTCAGAAGGAATAAGCATTGAGCTCTCTATATGGATGTGTGAATCTATCAGACCGGGGACAATGTAGCTGTTATAAGGCTTAATTTCCCTTTTTATTGAAGCAATCCGGGCATTGCTGATTTCCACGGTTGCAGGATAAACCGTTGCGTTGAATAAATCAACTATGTTACCTGTGATTTGCAGAGTTCTGCACCTCTGTACATTTTACAAACGGCAGAGATGGAAAGTGACGGCAGACTACCACCCGCGCTTGAGAATTGTTTCCAGAATATGGCTTTCCTGGGTATTAATAAAGCAAAACTCCACTCCCACATGATAGGAGTCATAGCTGTCACTAAGGTACTTCAGCTTTCCGTTGAAGGTATGCTCTCCGGTAGTGCCTCCGACAGGGATGATAATGTTCACCATATAGTCGTCCTCATAAAAAAAATGCATTGAGGCCTTATCCCTTAGGCTGGACTCATACAATTCACACTTGCACCCTGTGTCGCTTATATTTGTTATTGAGGCATGGATTTTGTTATCTTTGAGGAGTATTTTACAGGGCAATTGACATTTAATCCTGTTATCTTTACGGCGTTCCATTCTTTCGATCTTTTCAGGGTATGCAATAACTACTAATAGTGCGGGGTCTGTTATAACTTTTGTAATCTTAGACTCAAAGAAAAAAAGCTTAGTGTCAATATAATACTTTACAAGTATCCCGTCACCAACCCTGAAAAAGCTGTCTGTTCCGCTGCACAATCTTTCATCATTAAGCTTAACCACTACAGTTGAGCCTATATCTACAAAAAAACCGTCAAAACATATGGTAGTGCCTGTGATCTCCATCTCAAAAGAAAGAGCGTTTTGCTTTGGAGTCAGCATGTTCTTATCATCTTTAGCGCCATCAGATGTTGCCATTGCCTTAACCTCCATATTTTTTTATTTAGTATATTATAAAATAATTCAATATTGCAATACGTCGTCGGCGCTTTCGACTATGAGTATGAATACCGAACGGCCCTCCCCGTCGCCTAATTTCTATAAAGCTGCAAGGTAAAAAATGTCACCCGTAGGGGCGTAACGGAGTGAAGCAGGTTTCTGTCGTGGTTATGGGTGTTTTCTATTTGCAGATATATTTTTGTGTAAGATGATGCTGTAGTATTTTAAGGAATTTATGTGCAAAGTCGAAATAAAAAAATCTTTTATCATCAGAAAAAATCTTTTTGATAGTAGTTATTAATATGAACTAAATTTTAAATATAAGGAGATTAACTAATGAATTGTGTATTCCGGAACGGTTCCGGAACGAGTGGGTTTTTACTGTTGGTTTCGTTGATTTAAAGTTTTGATGTTATCTCTAATGGAGAATTCTTTTCTCCTGAATTTCCTTTTAAAATCGGCTTTGATATATCATAAGAACATGCATCTACGTTATAATAAGAAAATAGAATAGAAAGGAGTTTTTACGTGCCACAATACTATGATATCACATTAAAAAGTATTTTGAAAGAGTTGCCACGAAAATTCATGAAGATATTAACGGGGTTTGAAACAGCAAAGTTTCTGGATGTTCAATTTCCAGACATCAGGTACAGGCAACCCGACTTGCTGGTGGAACTTCCAGATGTCACTTTATTTCACATGGAAATGCAAGCGCAAAATGATAAGGATATGGATTGTAGAGAGTTAGAATATTTACATTTAATATATTGCGATTATAGGAAACCTGTTCACCAAGTGGTTCTTTATGTCGGTGATGGGAAAGTCAATATGCGCAATGAGATTAAAATGCCAGGTTTACATTTCACTTATAAGATAATAGATATCAGAGATATCGATTGCCGAGAACTTCTTGAGAGTGATGATCCATGTGATAATATTTTGGCAATCCTATGTAAAACAGACAATTCCGATTTAACAATTAAGGGAATTCTTGCAAAATTATATGAATTACCTGTTGAAGAACGAGAAAACTATGTTTTAAAACTACTAACCCTATCAAGGCTAAGGGGTTTGACGAAAACTGTAAAAAGGGAGGTTAAAAAAATGCCGGTAACTATTGACATAACAAAAGATGAGCTTTATTTGGATGGTGTTGAAGTGGGTTTGCTTGAGGGTAAGCGTGATGGGTTACTTGAAGGTGAACGGAAAGGTAAGCGTGATGGGTTACTTGAGGGGATTGAAGGGATGCTTGAACTCAAATTTGGTTATGCCGGACTTGAGTTGATGAATACAGTCAAAGCCATAAATACTATAGACAAATTAGAAGATTTCAAAAATCTTATAAAGAAAGCCGGTTCGGTGGATGAGTTGCAGGTGTTTTTAGAGAAGAGTGTGTAAAATATCGTAATCAGATTACAACATCTGCTTGTTTATTTTAGAATTATCGTATTTTCAAGTGGGAGAGTGTTCAAAAAACTGTGTCATTAACTCCGATATAAGAAGATAGTAATGAGTAAGCCACTAAGGAGGGCTGACAAAGT